>NZ_AHZC01000418.1 GCF_000247475.1 Rhizobium sp. PDO1-076
CCAAATGCAAGCCAACATAACAAAACCCCTGCGGACATCCCGCAGGGGCTTTTGTCGTTTTGGTCCCGCTGTGAGCGGCTTGCTGGCTAGCCGCGTCGATAGTGCAGGGGGTCCGCAACCGGGACGGCGGCCATCAGCAGGCGGGTGTAGTTCTCGCAAGGATCCTCGAAAATCTGCTGGCGCTTGCCGATTTCGATGATCCGGCCACCTTTCATCACGGCGACATCATGCGACATCTTCTCGATCACCGCCATGTCATGCGAGATGAACAGGTAGGCCAGACCCATCTGTTCCTGCAGTTCCAACATCAGGTCCAGAACCCTGGCGCGCACCGAAACATCGAGTGCGGCGACGCTTTCGTCGGCGACGATCAGCCTGGGTTCGAGTGCAAGCGCCCGGGCGATGCAGATGCGCTGGCGCTGGCCGCCGGAAAACTCGTGCGGATAGCGGGATGCTGCGTCCGGCGTCAGCCCGACGCGTCTCAGTAGCATGGCAAGCCTGTCCTCGCGCTCGGATGCATTGCCGACCCGATGGATGAGCAGAGGCTCGATGATCGCCGCACCGACGCTCATGCGCGGGTCGAGCGACGCATAGGGATCCTGGAAGATCATCTGGGCCGAGCGGCGGATCGGGCGCATGGCGCGCGGAGACAGATGCCGGATCTCGTTGCCGTCGATCTTCACGCTGCCGGAAAACGGGATCAGGTTGAGCACCGCCTTGCCGGTTGTCGATTTGCCCGATCCGCTTTCGCCCACCAGTCCCAGGGTCTGGCCGGCCTTGATCGAGAAGGAGACCGTATCGACGCTTGGCGTGGCTGGCTTTGCCGTGCCGAACCAGGCGGCTTTTGCGGCGTAGGTGACACTCAGTTCCCTGACCTCCAATACGGTGGTCGGTGTCGGGGTCGGGGACGATACCGGTACCGGTGGCTGCGACACGCGCGGCGGAGCAGTCGTGCCGGCATGGGCGCCAAGCCTTGGCACGGCTGCGAGCAATTGCCGCGTGTAGAGTTCAGCCGGCTTGCCGAAGATGTCAAAGACGTTGCCCTGTTCGAGGATACGGCCATGCTGCATGATCGCCACGCGGTCGGCCATTTCGGCGACCACGCCCATGTCGTGAGTGATCATGAGAATCGAGGTGTTGAACTCGCGACGAAGTTCGCGCATCAGCATCAGGATCTGCGCCTGGACGGTGACGTCGAGTGCTGTGGTCGGTTCGTCGGCAATCAGGACCCTTGGCCGGCAGGAGAGCGCCATGGCGATCATCACGCGCTGGCGCATGCCGCCCGACAGTTCATGGGGATATTGCTTCATTCGTGCGGTGGCATTGCTGATCTGCACGGCATCAAGCATGGCTTTCGCCGTCGCTTCGGCACCACTGCCCCGATCGGCCTGATGCTCGCGGATCGTCTCGATGAGCTGCTCTCCGATCGTCATGACCGGATTGAGCGAGGTCATCGGCTCCTGAAAGATCATCGCTATCTCACCGCCGCGGATCCGGCGAAGTGCGCGATGGGAAATGCCGAGGATACTGCGGCCTTCAAGCTCGATTGCCCCGGACGCGACTTTCAGCGATGCTTTCGGCAGCAGTCCCATGATCGACAGGGATGTCACGGATTTTCCCGAGCCGGATTCGCCGGCAAGGCACAGCGTCTCGCCGGGGCCCAGATCGAAGCTGACGTGATCGAGGATACGTTTCAGGCCGTCCGGCGTGCGGGCGTCGACGTTCAGATCTCGGACGGACAGGACCGGCACAGACTCAAGCAGAGGCAGGATATGCTCGTTCACGCGAATACGATCCGCGGGAAGTAGAAGGATACGACCCAATTCGGCATGTCGACGATCTCGCTGATCCTGAGATCACCGCAGACGGAGCAGAGCATATAGGCATCGACCGGGTTCAGCCCGTGGTCGGAAGACAGCAGGTCGACCATGCGCATGACGGCTTCGCGCGCGCCAGTCATCAGGTCGGGGCCGATACCGGTGGTGACTTCATAGCCGGCGCCATCGAGATGGCGGGTGACAGGTTCGGTGGTGGTGAAGCGTGGTGACTTGAGATTGGCGCCTTTCACCAGATCGAGCGTCAGCTCGACATTCATCTGGCTTTCGATCGCGGTGCCGCAGACTTCGCCGTCTCCCTGAGCGGCATGGGTGTCGCCGACCGAGAAAAGGGCGCCTTCGACTTCGATGGGCAGGTAGAGGGTTACGCCGGCCGTCAGGTCACGGATGTCCATGTTGCCGCCGACGCGGCGGGGCGGGACGACGGAATGCAGGCCGGTTTCGGCGGGTGCGACGCCGATCGTGCCGGTGAAGGGTTTCAACGGGACCCGACCGCCGGGGCCGAAGGCGGATGGCGCCATGCTCACCGTGTCATAGGACCAGACATGCAAAGCCGGGTCCTTGAACTGATCGGCGAGCAGGCCGAAGCCTGGAATGTTGGCGGTCCAGCCATGGCCGGAGGGGTGAAACTTGCGGATGGTCACCTTGAGTGCGTCGCCAGGTTCTGCGCCCTCGACATAGACCGGGCCGGAGACCGGATTGATCCTGCCGAAGTCGAGATTGGCCAGGGTCTCGAGTGTCGCGTCGCGGCCGATCTGACCGCCGGAGGAATCGAGGCACTCAAACAGGATCGTTTCACCGGGCTTCGCCGAAAGCGCTGGCGGGAAATCCCGGTTCCAGCCGAAATTGTGCTGAGCGCGGTGGATGGTATGGGTGCAGGCGACGCACATGACAGGTCTCCGTTCAGCGGTTTTCAGTTCGTATTCGGTCCGTAGCCGGCCCCTCTCCATTGACGAGGAGGGGGCCGGGTTCGGGGTAATCCGGCTTTATGTGTTACTTCACGAAGATCGCGTCGTAGTTGATGACGCGGGTCGGATCGATATAGATATTGTCCGGGCCGCCCATGCGCGCCGACTTGGCAACCACACGGCGCTCGTTGATCACAGGCACCCAGGGGGCGTCCGCCATGATGTCGGTGAAGATCTTGCCCCAGGCTGCCTGACGTTCCGCAACCTTGGCCGGGTCCGACATGGAATCGGCCTCGATCGCGCGTTTGTCGAGTGCCTCGTTGCAATACCAGGACCAGTTCCAACCGCCCTGAACCGCGCCGCCGCAACCGAGGATCGGACCGTAGAAGTTGGACGGATCCGGGAAGTCGGCAATCCAGGCCATGCCACCGGACCAGATCATCGGTGCTTCGCCTTCGGTGCCGCCGGCGGCAATGACATTGCCCTGTGCCAGTGCGCGGACTTCTGCCTTGATGCCGACCGCGGCGAGATCCTGCTGGATTGCCTGGGCGATGCGCGGCTGCGGATCGGTGTTGGTCGAAAAGAGCACGGTCTCGAAACCATCGGCATAGCCGGCTTCGGCGAGCAATGCCTTGGCCTTGTCGACGTCATAGCCGTAGCCGGTAAACGCCTTGTCGTAGCCCGGCATCAGCGGCGGAAGCGGCTGGTTGGCAGGCGTGGCGCGACCGTTCAGGATGCGGGTGATGCGCTCCTTGTTGATCGCCATGTTGACAGCCTGTCGGACTTTTACGTCGTCAAACGGCTTCACCTTGGTGTTGAGCGTGACATAGCCGGTATGCAGCTGTTCGCCGTCGACGATCATCTGGGCGCCTTCCGGCGAATTCTTGATCTCGAGGAACTTGGCCGGCGGGATGCCATCGCCGGCGATGTCGACTTCGCCCTTCTGCAGCCGCAGCAGCGCCACTAGCGGTTCCTGGCCGACTTCGACGGTGACGGAATCAATATATGGGACGCCCTTGATGTAATAGTCGGGGTTGCGCTCGAAGCTCAGCTTCTGACCGATCGTCCAGTCCTTCAGGATCAAGGTGCCGGAACCGACAGGCTTCTTGCCGAAATCACCGGCGGCGGCATCGACGGCTTCCTTCGGCACGACGGAGGCGAAGTTGATTGCCAGCACATGCAGGAAGGTGGCGTCCGGGCGCGACAGCTTGAAGATGACGGTGCCGTCGTCCGGCGTCTCGATGCCCGACAGGGTTTCGCTCGTGCCGCCCGTCAGGTCGGCAAAGCCGTTGACGGCACCGAAGAAGCCGGCGCCAGGCCCCTGGGTCTTCGGATTGATGGCGCGCTCGATCGAGTATTTGACGTCGGAGGCAACAACCTCGCGGCCGTTGGAGAACTTGACGCCCTTGCGCAGCTTGAATTCATAGGTCAGGCCGTCGGGCGAGACGGTGAAGCTTTCGGCCAGCGACGGGACCAGATTGGCCGTGCCGGGTTCGTAATCCATCAGACGGGAGAAGAGGCTCTTGATCATCGACCAGTTGACCCAGTCATAACCGATCGCGGGATCGAGCGTGGTGATGTCGTCCTTGTAGGTGACGACGATATCGCCGCCATTGGTCTGGGCCTGTGCCGCGATCGGGAGGATGGCCAGCACGGCTGCTGTCGTCGATGCAAGTAACCAGCGTTTGAACATGTTTCTGTTCCCCTTTTTGTTGTGATTCAGTGTGAACGGATGCGTGGGTCAATCATCGGCGCGATGATGTCTGCGACGAGATTGCCGATGATGATCGCGAGGGCGGAGGTCAGGGTGACACCCATGATGATCGGGATGTCGACCTGCTGGATGGCCTGCCAGGCGAGCTGGCCGATCCCGGGCCAGCCGTAGACGGCTTCCACCACCACGACGCCGCCCATGAACTGGCCGATATCGATGCCGATCATGGCGATGATCGGCAGGATGGCATTGGGAAGCGCGTGGCGCAGCACGATGCGGCGGGCGGAAAGCCCCTTGGCCCGGGCGGTGCGGATATAGTCCTGGTTGAGCACATCGATCATCGCCGAGCGTGCCATGCGGGCATACCAGCCGGCACCGAGGATGCCGAGCGTCATGGCGGGCAGCACCACATGGGCAAAACTGCCATAGCCGCTCATCGGGAACCAGCCGAGCGTCGCGGCGAATAGATAGAGCAACAGCAAGGCGACGACGAATTGCGGGGCCGACACGCCGACAAAGGCCGAGGCCATCACCAGCCTATCGGTCAAGCCGCCGCGATTGAGGGCGGCAGTTATGCCTAGCGTCAGGCCGATGGCAACTTCGACAAAAATCCCGGCCGCCATCAAGACCAAGGTCGCCGGCAGGCGCGCGATGATCAGGGTCACGACCTGCGTTTTCTGGGCGTAGGAGCGACCGAGATCCCCTTGCAGCAAACCACGGAGATAATGCAGGAACTGTGTCAGGAGCGGTTGGTCCAGTCCGAGTTCGTGCCGGATATTGGCCACGGTCTGGGCGGTGGCGCTGCGTCCGGCAATCATCCGGGCCGGATCTGCAGGCAAGGCATACAGAAGCACGAAGGTGATCGCGGCGACGCCGAGCAGGATGAGCGCCGATTGCAGCAGCCGTTTTGTCAGGACGCCCAGCATCAGCCTCTCCCGCGTTGTGTCGGATCGAGAATGTCGCGCAGGGCGTCACCAACGAGGTTGAAGGCGAGAGCGGTCACAAGGATGAGGGCGCCGGGGAAGAAGACCAGCCAGGGGGCTGCCTGGAAATAGCTCTGGCTCTCGAAGATGATATTGCCCCAGGAAGGTTGCGGCGGCTGGACGCCGACGCCGAGGAAGGAGAGTGTTGCCTCGAGCAGGACGGTGGTTGCGATGCCGAGCGTGCCCCAGACAATGGCGGTGGGGATCAGATGCGGCAGGATGTGCCGAAACACGATGCGTCCGTGGCCGGCGCCCAGCGCGCGCTCTGCCATGATGAAGTCGCGCTCGACCAGGCCGCGGGTCTCGGTGTAGACGATGCGGGCGACCTGGACCCAGTTGACCAGAGCGATCACCATGGCGACGATCCAAAGGCTGGGCTTGAGGATGGCGGCAAGCACGATGGCAAGCAGCAGGGCCGGGAAGGCCATCATCAGGTCGGTGCAGCGCATCAAAAGGGTTCCGACCCAACCACGCATGTAGCCGGCGGTGATGCCGACAAAAAGGCCGATGGTGACCGCGACGCCGTTGGCGACGAGGCCGATGATCAGCGAGGTCCGCGCGCCATAGAGCAGGCGGGAGAAGAGATCGCGGCCGAGGGTGTCGGTGCCGAGCAGGAACTGACCGCCAGGCGGCATGGGCGCGCCTTCCAGCGTCAGGCCATCGAACATCTGGTTATCGGGATCGAATGGTGCGATCAGCGGTGCGGCGAGTGCCAGGATCAGGACGCCGAGAATTATGGCGAGCCCGAAGAGGGCGGAGGGTTGACGGGCGAGTTCCTTCAGCGCCCGCATTTGCCAACCTCGCGCAATGGTTCCGAACCGGCCAGGAAGAAGGCGGCGATCTGTTCGATCGGCAGGCGGCGGCGCATGGCGCAATCCCTGAGGACCGAATAGGCGGCGTCCTCGCCGATCTGCCGTTCGCTGGTCAGGCGGGCGATGGCGGCATAGACGACCGGGCGCAGCTTCAGGCGTTCTTCCAAGTGGGCAATCTGCCGTTCCGCGGACAGGCGTGCCTCGTGGATCGAGACGGCAAGGACCAGGGCTGGGTAGATTGCGGATGCCGTGATCGGCTTGGGGATGATCGCGCCCGCACCCTGGCGAATGGCCCAGGCAATCCGGCCCGGTGCTTCCGAGCCGAGCAGGGCGACGACCGGGCGGGTCGGTGTGCCCGTGCCCCAGGGCAGGAGTTCGTCCCAGCCACGGTCGGCATCGACAAGGATGAGTTTCGGCATGGCGCTTTCGATGATCGGGCTCCACTGGCAATGGACCTCGATGCCAAGAAGGCTCAGCTGACGGCGCAACCGTTCCGTATTGCCATCCTCTTCGGTGAGGATCGTCGCTCGCCATCCGGTGAAATTCGGGGTCCGCGTGATCATGACACCACCCTCAGCTTCGGCTTGAGGGTCAGGGTTGCGCCGGTCAGATAGGGATCAGCCGGCAGAGCCGGGCGGGCCGCGATGACATCGAAGCCGTCCTCAGGATTGATCTGGCCGAGCAGGAAGGGCAGTGCTGCATGATTGGTGTCGGGATCGATGTGCATCTCGCCGAACAGCGTCGGCCAGCTTCTTGAGACAATCTTGTCGCGGACCTTTGCCGGTTCTTCCGATCCGGCAGCCTCGATCGCTGCGATACACAGGCTGACGGCGGTGTAGGCGCTGGCAAAGACGCTAGAGACCTTGCGTTCACCCGGTCTCCAGGCCTGCAGCCTGGCCTTGAAGGCGAGGTTTTCGGCGGTGTCGAGGCTGTCGAAATAGGATGCCGCGCACAGCTGGCCTATGCCGGCGCCGTCATCGATGTCCGTCAGTTCGCATTCCTGCAGGTCGCAGCTCGCGACCGGACAATTTTCGGGCAGGAAGGCCGGATCGCGCTCACCGAGCTTTTTCATGGCCGCCAGGAACGCGTAGCTCGAGGGGCCGATCAGATTGTTGAGAACGAAGCTTGGGCGCTTTTCGGCGATGTCGGCGACAATGCGCTCGACATCCGTCTCTTCCAGCGGCAGATAGCGTTCGCCGAGAACCGTGCCGCCGACATTGTTGATCAGCTCGCGGGCAAGCCGGTTCATCTCCCAGCCCCAGACATAGTTGGCGCCGACCAGATAGGGGTGCGCGCCGTGTCGCGGGATCAGGTGTTCGAACAGCGGGATCAGATGCTGGTTGGGACAGCCGCCGATATAGAGGACGTTTTCATTGGCCTCGAAACCTTCATAGGGGCACATGTACCACAGCAGGCCGTCGTGCTTTTCGACGAGCGGTATGACTTCCTTGCGCGCGGCCGAGGTGATGGTGCCGACGATGTGGCGGCAGCCCTCATCGCGGATCAGGTGGCGTGCGCCTTCGACATAGGCAGCGAGATCGGCATGAGGATCGAAGAAGGCCAGCTCGACCCTGGTGCCGCCGGCGGCGCGATAATCGTGATAGGCAAAATCGGCGCCATCGCGGGCGTCTCGACCCATCGAGCCATAAGGCCCGGTGGTCGAATAGAGGATACCGATCTTCACGGTCTCTTGCATCAGAAATCCAAACACAAAAAATCCCACAACGCGGTTCCCGGAAACCGGGGCGTTGTGGGGCGCTGTTGCCCTGCGACGGACGAGGTCATTTGATCAGTTCGGCAAGATTTGCCCAGAACTTGAGCGTGATTAAAATACGGTCAAATGGTCTTTGTCAAGCGGGTCTGCTGTCGAGGCGGCGGATGTTTCGACGCAATCCAGGCGAGACGAAAACAGATTGATTTCGTCGCATCGTGACGCATCGCGCTTTGGTGCATGGCTTCTGTTCGAGCGTACTGCCTGCCATCGTGCCAAGCGATACACCGAAGTGCATTTCAGCACTTGATCCGCACGCATTGGCTCATATGATCATTATATTCCTAAATTTTGTTATTCTGGAGGATTGTTATGCGCCGATTGCTTGGACTTTTTCTCTGCCTGATGCTTGTCTTTCCGGCGGCCACTCCGGTTGATGCGCGGGTCAATATCAATATCTCCATCGGCTCGAATGTCAGCAACGGGCGATCGATCACATGCCAGGAAGGACGCAACCGGCTTCGTAGCCACGGCTTTCGCGATATCCGCACAGTCGATTGCCGTGGCAGATTCTTTGTCTACCGAGCCACACGCGACGGCCGGCGCTTCGAGATCGCACTCAATCGCCACAATGGCCGTGTCGTCGATATGCGCCGTTCGGGACGGTAGGCGTTAAAGTCTGGCGTCCTAGTTCCAGGCCTCTATCGGAGCAGGAAGCCGATCACGGCCGCATTGGCGAGGTCGATGAAGAAGGCCGAGACCAGCGGCACGATGATGAAGGCCATCGGTGCGGCACCATGGGATTTGGTAATGGCCGCCATGTTGGCGATGGCTGTCGGCGTGGCGCCGAGCGTGACCCCGCCAAATCCGGCCGAAATCACCGCCGCATCATAGTTTCTGCCCATGGCGGGGAAGACGGCCAGGAGAATATAGACAACGGTTGCCACGGTTTGCAGGAACAGGATGGCGATCAGGGCAATCCCCAACCCGCCCAGCGCCCATAGCTGCATGCTCATCAACGACATGGCGAGGAAAATGCTGAGCGACAGATCCGAGATCAGCGACAGGGCGCGCGATCCCGACGGCCATGGCAGGCGCGGGGCGGCGAGCGGGACCAGGTTGGTCATGGCAATGGCGCATAGCAGGCACATGACAAACAGCGGCAGCTTGATGCCGATGTCGTCGACGAGTTCATGCAAGGTGTAACCAGCGAGAATGGCGAGGTTCATGACGAAGAGCGTCTGCAGCAGGCTGCGGTAGCTGACGTCGTCGGCATGGCGCTCGCCTGCATCGGCGGGCACGCCGACGGTCAATTCTTTCTCTTCCGGACCCTTCAAGTTATGCCGCTGGATCAGGTGATGCGCCAGCGGGCCGCCGATCAGGCTGGCGATGACGAGGCCAAGGGTGGCGCTGGCTATGCCGATCTCCAGCGCGTTGGTGATGCCGAAGCGCGCCTGCACCAGCGGCGCCCAGGCAATGGTCGTGCCATGGCCGCCGATCAGGGAGGCCGAGCCGAGGAAGACGGCCAGTCCATCGGGAAGGCCAAACAGAGCGGCGCCAGCAAGGGCGATGCCGTTCTGGATGAGCAGGAATGTCACCGTCAGGGCAAGCAGAATAAGGAGTGGGCGACCGCCGCGCACCAGATCCGCAAACCGTGCATTCAAGCCGATGCCGGTGAAGAAGTAGAGCAGCAGCATGTCGCGGGCCGCGAGATCGAAAATAATCTCGGTCGACACCATGCTGTAAAGCGCAAGTGTGCACAGCGCCGCCAGCAGCCCGCCGCTGACCGCTTCAGGAATGCTGAAGTGACTGAGGACGGCGATCGACCGGTTGAGCATGCTGCCGATGAAAAACACCAGGATGGCGATCGTCACGGTCAAAAGGCCAGGCACTTGAATGGTGGTCACGGCGTGGATCTCCTGGACGTCGTTTAACTGTTGCTTTCGGTTTGTCTCCGGTGCCGGCCGGCAAAATCGGCGGAGCAAAATGGGCTTGCAAGCTGGCTGGCTATAGGCCAGATGCCTAGAACTGAAGCCGTCGCAGGATGAAGGGAAGCTTGTCCGAGGGCGCGAGATTTTCCAGGTTCTGCGTGTCCTGATAGCTCGTCTGAATGAAATGGTGCCTCGCGTCGCTGGGCGTGTAGCTGAACTCCCGCTTGAAGGCCCGGCTGAAGTCGGCGCCATCGTTGAAGCCCAGCCGTTCGGCAATATCCTGAATTCGGCATGGATTTTGGGCATCGACCAGGCGTTTGTGCGCCTCACAGAGCCGTTGCCGCTTGATGTAGCGATGAATGCCGCCCACCGGTTCGAAGAGATTATAGAGCTTGGTGCGCGACATGGCCATTTCACGCATGAGCAGATCGGGACCGAGGGCCGAATTGTAGAGGTTCTGCTGGATGAATTTGCGCGCCCGCTCGATGAGCGTCGCTGCGAACTGGTCCTTCGATGCGTTGATCCTGTCGGCTGACGGCGCGGCGCAGGCGATCACCATGTCTCTGGTCGCATGGGCAAGCGCGCTCGCCTCGGTGGTCGTCACATAGGGCATCTGCGCGACGAGGCAGGTGATGTAGGATGACAGCATCTGGCCCATGGGGCCGCAGATCGACTGGAAGGCGACGCTGTCTAGGACATGCGCGCTGTCACCGCAGAAACTGCGGGGAATCCACAGCATGATGAAGTGGCAATCCGTCAGCGAACCGCTGAATCGGCTGCCAAGCGGGTGGACCTGCAGAAGTCTCGACGATGATACATACTGATCGTCGCCGGTATCCGTGTGACATGTTCCGTCGAGAAACAGGGTCAGGCACCAGTGATCAAGCCCGCTGTTTTTCATCTGCATGGGCCAACTGATAAAATCGAGGCCTTCGGTCCTGATTTCCGCCAAGGCAATCTCACCGAGATCCCAAAGCACCTGCTTGCCCGAAAATGTGCTTCCGCTGGCGGAAGGCTTTTGCCTCAGGTCCACCATGGGCTGGTAGCTGCGGCGCCAGGCGCTAAAGCGATCGGCTTTGTCGATGTGATCGGTGGAAAAGGAATGGGGCAGAAGCGATGTCGCCGGGCCGCTTTTCTCCGCGGCGGCAACCGGGGAAAATAACGGGGCTGCTTCAGACATGGTATGCCGCTCGAAAACTGCCATACAAATACCCAAGCGATCAAAATTTATAGTTTCATTTACAACTTATGGGAAAGTTATGCACCACTAAAAAATCATAGCTGCTTTTTCGCATTTTATAATATTTAAAGTGACGCGTATCCGTTTTCATCCAATAAAAGTCAGGACTTACATAGGCGGCTACCGCAGATCGAGTTTGCCGGTGCGCCCGGATGCACGGGAGGGAAGACACTCCACCACGTTGTGTGGGCTCTTCCCTCCCGGCTTTCCAGGCGGGTGATCAGACCGGTTTTTCGGCTGCGGCCAGCGCGTCGCGCAGGACCTGCTCCTTGCTTTCGTCCAGCGACGACTTGAGCACCACGCCACCAAATGGCGCGATTTCCTTCAGCACCTTGTCTTCGGTCATCTCCTTGACGAGAACAAAAAGAGCGGCGTTGCCCGGGGTCAGGCTGGCCGCGAGTTCCTTCATGAAGGGATCGTTGATCCCGACATCGGTCAGCGCACCGCTGACAGCGCCGGATGCCGTGCCGACGGCAACGCCGAGCAGTGGGTTGAGGAAGATCACACCGATCAGCAAGCCCCAGAAGCTGCCAGATGCGGCGCCGGCGGCGGTGGTGTTGATCAGCTGGTTCAGCTTGATCTTGCCCGCCTCGGTCTTCGTTGCAATCACGGCGTCCCCGAGTGTGATGATGTATTCCCGTTGCAAGCTGAGGAGCTTGGAACGGACGTCTTCGGCCTGTTTTTCGTTCGGATAAACGATCGCGATCAGTGTGGACATGCGAAACTCCTGTTGCTGTACGGGAAATGGATCAGTCGGCGATGGTGCTGCGGACAAACGGTGAAGTCATGCGGTGGCCGCTGCCGTCGGTCGTTCGGTCGAAGGATCCTGCGACGGCAGAGACGTCTTTTTCGACGGCGTGTCCGGCCGCATTTTCAGCCAGGACGAGCCCCACATCTTTCGTGCCAGTGTCACTGCCATCGAAGCCCCCTCCGGCGCAAAACCGATCCCCTAAAACAACCACAGCGTGATTGTCCCCCTTGCAACTATAGGATTGTTTGAGAGCCAAAGTGATCAGCCTGGAGTCCGGAGATTCTGCATCACGTCCCGAATGTGGTGGAAATCTGTATTCGTTGAGGGTGGTTTGCACGGAAGATCTCCATCAGATCCGTCGATGTTTTTTCGGCATTTTTTCCGGGCTCTTCGACAGTGAATCATGGCGATGCGTCCCATTTTTTTGCATCACGTCCGTTTTTTTACGAAAACTGATCTGATTGTGCCGATCCTGTTGTTTGTTCTGGGCTTTGCTGCTCTTAAATTGGTCCAGATCGCAATCGAGCGGCCGCCATGATCAAGCGTTTGTTGTTGTTTATGGTCACATTGCCCCGCCTGTCCGGCGGAAAGATATCGCAGTTGGCCTCCGGGTCTGCTGGTGGTTCTGGGCAATCTACGCCTCTAGCCAAAATGCGCATTCCCGCGACGCCGGGAATTTGTGGGGATGAGGCAACAAGGTGTCTGGCGATTGACCGATGGCTCGTTGCTCATCACCCTTGGCTCAAGGTCAGCGCGTCGCGGTGCATGATTTCCGGTTCTTGCCGATCTCGCGAACATGCATTTGCCGCCCCGCCGATCCGCCGGGAATGTTGTGGCTTTGATGTGCCACGATTTGATCGCCTCGAAGGAGAAACCCATGGCTGAATCCACATCCTTTGCCGACATGGCGCGCCGCGATTTCCTGAAGACCTCGTTTGCTGTCAGCGGAGGTGCTGCGATCGCCACAGGCCTGATGGCTGCTGTCGATGCAAAAGCAGCAGTGGCCGCCACAAGTCAGGCAGATCTGCCGCCGCCGAGCTCCGTCGAACCGGCGGCGAGGGCGGTGGACGCGGTGCGCGATGCGATCTTGCGGATCTCCCGCGAGGTCTGGGAAAATGCGGAGCTGTCTCTGGAGGAGGATATTTCCTCGAAGATCCACCTGCGCGAGCTGGAGGCTGCCGGCTTCACGATCGTCAGTCGCGGCACGTCGAACATACCGACGGCTTTCATTGCCGAGTGGTCGCAGGGAAGCGGTGGTCCGAAGATAGGTTTCCTGCCGGAATATGACGCGCTGCCGGGGCTGGGCAATGCTGCTGAGCCACGCCAGACGCCCGGTCCGGCCGGGGTCGATGTCGGGCATGGCTGCGGCCACAACATGCTCGGAGCCGGCTGCACCGGCGCTGCCTTCGCCCTGAAGAAGATGATGCAGGAGAATGGGACCGCAGGCACGTTGCGGGTCTATGGATGCGCGGCCGAAGAGACACAGGGCGCCAAGGTGTTCATGGTGCGCGACGGGTATTTCAACGACCTGGACGCGGCGCTTGCCTGGCATCCGGCGCCGATCACCGCGACAGGTCTGCTGCGCACCGCAGCGGTCAACATGGCGCGTGTGCGCTTCACCGGCCGCACCGCGCATGCGGGCGTGGCGCCCTGGGAAGGGCGCAGCGGCCTCAAGGGCGCGGAAATGTTCGCCGTCGGCGTGCAGTTCATGCGCGAGCATATCGAGCCGACGTCGCGCGTGCATTACATCTATACCCAAGGCGGGATCGCGGCGAATGTCGTGCCGGAGGTCGGTGAGATCCTGATCATGATCCGCGACAGCGACCGCGAGCGGGTCACCGCGATCACCAGCTGGCTGCGGGAAATTGCCGATGGGGCGGCGCTGGCGACCCAGACAAAAGCCGAGTTCGACCTGTTCTTCGGCATGCATGACCTCATACCCAACGAGACCTTGGCCGGACAGGTGCTGCGCCACATGAATGCCATCGGCGTCGACTGGACGGAGGACGAACAGGCGTTTGCGCGCGGTTGCCAGAAGGAGATGGGGCATGCCGAACTCGGTCTCAGTCCGGCGATCGCGCCGATGATCCCGGAGACCACCACCGGCGGCGCCACCGATGTCGGCGATGTCAGCTTCGTCACGCCGACGGCACTGTTTGCCTGGGCCTGCATGCCGCTCGGTGTCGGCCTGCATATGTGGCCGCTAACGGCCTGCGGCGGCATGTCGATCGGTGACAAGGCGGCACTGGCCTCGGCCCGGGTGATGGCGGGTGTCGGCTATGATCTGCTGGTCGATCCGGAGCTGCGGGCCGGCGCCAGGGCCGATTTCGACCGGCGCCTGAAAGGCCGGACCTATGTTTCGCCGTTGCCGCCGGAACGCAAGCGACCTGACGGTATTCCGGCGCATCTTTTGCTTCGTGACGGGACCGGCGAGCTTGTCGATGGCGCCTATCTGCAGCCCTACAGCTATGAATAGGTCGGCGGGTGCATGTGACGAAATCGGCTGTGGGGAGGAACGGTCCAGGCTGCTCCTGAAAGGCAGAGGTAGCCGTCGTCGGGGCTGCGTCACCCTGTTTCTGACAATGCCAAGTCCGATGATGAGGAGGATAGAACCATGCGATTGAAACCGAAGCTGATCTCGCTCTGCGCGTTGCTTGCCTGTGCATCGTCCTTGGCTCATGCTGCGAGCGAGACCGCAGCCAAACCGGAACTGCCCTTTACGGCGCGCGGCAACGAGCCGGGCTGGGTGGTGACGCTTGCTGACGGACGGATCTCGTTTCGGACTGCCGATGGCGGCTTGACGGCAGAGGGTGCGCTGTCCGAGCCGGTCCTCAAGGACAACGTCTGGCACTACATGGACGATGCGAGCGATCTTGCGGTCGATATTGCACTGGTCCTTTGCCGCGATACGATGACGGGCATGCCCAACCCGATGACTGTCACGGTTGCGACGGGCGGCAAGACCTTCAGTGGCTGCGGCGGAGAGCCTGTTTCGCTGTTGGCAGGCGCGGCATGGCGCGTCACCAAGATCGGCGATGTCACCGTGCCGGAGGATGTCTATGTCAGTCTCGAGTTCGATGCGACAAAGGCCAGCGTCTTCGGCTCGTCCGGCTGCAATCGCTATTTCGGCGGCTTCACGCTGACCGGCGAGGGCTTCAGCTTTCAGCGCGGCATGGCCGGCTCAATGATGGCTTGCGAGGAGCACAAGAGCCGGATCGAGGCGTCGTTCCTGTCGGCGATGGAAAAGATCGATCGGTTCGATTTCGACGCCGATGGCGGGCTTGTTCTGGTCTCGTCCGACAGTCCGTCGATCACGGCAATCCGCTCGAAATAGCCGTTTCAACAGAGAGAAAGGTGGTCGACATGCCCATTGGTCTTGATGCCGCAGCCCAGGTTTATCGTGAAGCTGCACGGGATGCCGTGCGTCGGCACTCGGCATTTCATCTGGTCGAGGCGGCGCTGCTTGTGGTGGCGGGCATTTTTGCCATGCTGTTTCCGGTCGTATCCTCGGCTGCGGCGGTTTTCACCTTCGGCTGGCTGCTGATCGTCAGCGGGTTTATCCAGGCGATCGGACTGATCAGCGCTCGCCATGCGCCGAATTTCTGGCTGCAACTGGTGTCGGTGATCCTCGGGATCATGATCGGGGTGCTGTTGCTGCGCAATATCGGTCAGGGCATCCTGCTGCTGTCGCTGCTTCTGATCGTCTTTTTCATGATGGAGGGCATTTCCAAGATCGTCTTTGCCTTCACCATCCGACCATTGCCGAACTGGATATGGATCTTCGCCAGCGGGGTTCTGTCGGTGCTCCTGGCGCTGGCGCTGTTTGCGGCCATGCCGGTTACCGGATTCTGGCTGATCGGGGTGATGCTCGGTGCAAATCTGATCAGCATCGGGCTGTCGGTCGGGATAATGGCATGGAAGGTCGGCAAGATGTCCTCCGGGCCGGCCTGACGCGGTGGATTGGCAGGGCGGACTGGTAGGGCCGGTTCAGGGGGAAGACACGCTCGATGAATACAAGCAACAGGTTATCCAGTCCTGCCGGACGCCCGGTCTGGGCATTTCTTCAGGCGCTTTCGGGTGTCGGTCTGATCATCGGCGCGCTGTTCTTTGCTGCCTCTCTGACGCCGAGCCTGGTGCCGCGTGCGCCGCTGATCCAGGGGGCGCTGAGCGGTTTCTGCCTTGCTGCCGGCTATGGTCTGGGTGTGCTTTTGCGCTGGCTGTGGCTTTCGCTGCATCTGCCGTCCGTGCAGGGGCGAGCGCGGCGGCGTGGCCTTCTGCTGGCTGCACTGGTCAGCCTGTCGATTGTGGTTGCCATGCTCTGGTGGGCGGCCGGATGGCAGAACCGGCTTCGGGCGCTGATGGATATGGAGCCGATCGATAGCGCCGGGCCCTGGACGATCGCTGCCGTGGCGCTCGCGGTGTTTGCCGTCCTGGTCCTGGTCTTCCGGCTGTTCGGCATTATTGCCCAGCGCCTGTCCAATCGGCTGGCACGCCATATTCCCGGGCCGCCGGCGGCGGTTGTCGCATTGGCGGTTACGGCAATGATGTTCTGGACGATCGGCAATGGTGTGCTGGTCGGTGGCGTGATGCGTTTCCTCGACGGCATCTATAGCGAACTCGACAGTCGCTTCGATGACGACAGCGTGCAGCCTGTCGATGCGTTCAAGACCGGTGGGCCGGGATCCCTGGTTGACTGGGCGAGCCTTGGGCGGGCAGGCCGACGGCTGGTTGCGGCCGGCCCGGATCAGGCGATGATCGAACAGATGTCCGGTGCTGCAGCGCTGGAACCGCTCAGGGTCTATGTCGGGCTCAATTCCGCCGAGACGCCCCAGGCCAGGGCGGAGCTTGCCTTGCAGGAACTGATCCGGATCAGGGCCTTCGAGCGGACGAACCTGGTCATCGTCACGCCGACGGGCACGGGCTGGGTCGATCCCGAAAGCCAGTCGGCGCTGGAATATATCCTGCATGGCGACGTGGCGTCGGTATCGGTGCAATATTCCTATCTGGCCAGCTGGATCGCCCTCCTGGCCGATCCGAGCTATGGGGTGGAGACATCGCGGGCGGTCTTTGCCGCCATCTACGGTCATTGGCGGACGCTTCCACGCGATCTCCGACCGAAGCTCTATCTGCACGGCTTGAGCCTTGGCGCCTTGAACTCAGACCTCAGCCACGATTTGCACCAGGTCATCGGTGACCCGTATCAGGGGGCATTGTGGGCCGGTCCTCCTTTCAACACCCGCACCTGGGTATCGGTCACTGCGGCGCGCAATCCCGGCACGCCAAGCTGGCTGCCGACCTTTCGCGATGGCTCGGTGATCCGCTTCACCTCACAGCGCAACACGTTGCGGGAGGCACCGGCGCCTTGGGGGCTATACCGGGTGATTTTCCTGCAATATGCCAGCGATGCCGTGGCGTTCTTCGATCCGCGCGCGCTGTGGCGGCGGCCGGAATGGATGAATAAGCCGCTTGGTCCGGATGTCTCGCCGGACATGGTGTGGATCCCGGTGGTGACCTTTCTGCAACTCGGCTTCGACATCATGCTCGCCGTGTTGCCGCCGAAAGGCTTCGGCCATGTCTATGCCTTCGATCACTATGTCGACGCCTGGGCGTCGCTAACCGATCAGCCGGGTTGGACGGACGAGGCTTTGGAACTGCTGAAGCAGAAGGTTGCGGCACTGCAGCCCTGATCTGCAACGGGTCCGAACATAGCGACGAAATGCTGGAAACAGGTGTCGAACATGGCGGCAAACGCAGGAACGGATGTGCGGACAGCAAAAACGAGTATTCCTCCCATCGATCTGGCGCTCCAGGGCGGCGGCTCGCACGGGGCTTTCACCTGGGGTGTGCTCGACCGCATTCTGGAAGAGGAAGCGATCGAGATCGACGGGATCTCTGGAACTTCGGCAGGGGCGATGAACGCCGCGGTTCTGGCAGCCGGCATGGCGCGGGGAGGGCGGCAGACCGCCCGTGACATGCTGACCGCCTTCTGGCGCAAGACGTCGGAAGCGGCCCGTTTCAGCCCGTTGAAAAGGGGGCCGCTGGAACGCATCACCGGTGACTGGAGCCTGGACAATTCGCCAGCCTTTCTCGCGATGGATATCATGGCGCGCATGGTCTCGCCCTATTCTCTCGGTGGCATTGCCGGAAATCCCCTGCGCGACCTCTTGGCCGAGATCATCCATTTTCCCGATCTTGCAGATGGGCCGATCAAATTATTCATCACGGCGACCAATGTGCATACGGGACAGGGGCGGGTGTTTCGCAAACACGAGATCACCGTCGACGTGCTGCTGGCATCGGCCTGCCTGCCGTCGATGTTTCAGGCCATCGAGATCGATGGCGTTCCTTATTGGGACGGTGGCTATGCCGGCAATCCGACGATGACGCCGCTGGTGAGGGAATGCGACAGCCATGATACGCTGATTGTCCAGATCAATCCCGTTGAGCGTCTGGAAACGCCGAAAACAGCGCGCGAGATCGCCAGTCGGCTGAACGAGATTTCCTTCAACGCGCAACTGCTGAAGGAATTGCGGATGATCGCGCTGCTGCGTCGGGTCGTCGATCCCGGTCACGGAGAGGCACGCCAGTGGAAGGAGATGCGGCTGCATCGCATTACATCCGATATCATGGTGACGCTTGGCCATTCCTCCAAGCTGAACGCCGAATGGGATTTTCTGCAGATGCTGTTCGAAGAGGGGCGCCGGGCGGCGATTGCCTTCGGACAGGCCCATCTTGCCGATGTCGGAGTGCGCTCGACCTTCGATATAGACCAGTTGGTGGAGGATGTCTGACATGGCTGTCAGCGCCAGTTCTTCGTGTGCTGCGGAGCTGTCGGGTACCGCTGGCAAAGTTTCCGCTGCGTTCACCATTGATCCGCGCCATCGCCTCCAGGAAGGAATGTCTGCATGACCGAGCTTCGTCCATCCGATCCTGCGGGGACCGCCACGTCGTCCGTCTCCTTGCTCAACCTAGTCCTCGGGGTGGCCCTTGCGCTGATGGTCGGCTGGTTCCTGTATATCGGTGCCGAGGTCCTGGTGCCGATGGTGCTTGCCTTGATGATCGCCTATGTCGTCTCGGCGATTGCCGGGCTGACCGGGGCAATCCCGGTGATCGGGACACGCCTTCCGACCGGTCTGCGTTATACGCTTGCAGCGCTGGTGATTGGCTACGGGCTGATCCAGCTAGTCACGCTGCTGGCCGCCAATCTGGTGGTCTTTGCCGCCAAGGCACCGGAATATCAGGTCAAATTCCTGGAGATGGCGCAGGCACTGGCAGGTTTTGTCGGCTTCCAGGGGGATGTGACCTGGGAGACGCTGCGCAACGACCTGTTCGGCCAGATCAATCTGCAGGCCACGCTGCGCAGCGGCGTCGTCTCATCGGCATCGCTGCTGGGCGGACTGGTCTTCGTCCTGCTGAATGTCGTCTTCATGCTGCTGGAGCAGGGGAGTTTCGATGTCAAGCTCGGGCGGCTGTCCTCCGACCCCGAGCGGATCGTCCGCCTGCGTGCGGTGATCAGCGACATCAACTATCGCGTCGGTCGCTATCTCGCGGTCAAGTCGCTGATCAACGTGGTGCTGGGGCTGGTCAGCTATGCCGTCATGGTGTTTTTCGGGCTGGAATTTGCCGTTCTCTGGGCGATCATCATCGCGCTGGTCAACTACATTCCGTATCTGGGCTCGGCCATCGGTGTCTTCGTGCCGACGGTGATTGCGGTGGGTCAGTTCGGACAACCGGACCAGGTCCTGCTGCTCGCCCTGTCGCTCAGCGTGGTACAGTTCATGATCGGCAATGTGCTGGAACCGCAGATCATGGGCAATTCGCTGGACCTCAGCCCTTATGCCATCCTGATCAGCCTGACTGTGTGGACGAGCCTGTGGGGCATTGCAGGCGCCATCGTCTCGATCCCGATCACCGCCGTGCTCGTCATCGTGCTTTCCGAATTCAGCGGCACAAGGCCGATCGCCATCCTGCTATCGCGCAGCGGTGTCGTCGGCGAAAGCCGGCTTTCGTGAGGACTGGAGGCTGTATGATGCGCAGGCTGCTGCTGGCCCTGTTCGGCGTTTGCGCTATCAGTTCATCCGCGATGGCCGAATGCGTTGTCCTGCTGCATGGCCTTGCCCGCACCGAACGCTCAATGCAGGGCCTCGAGGAAGCGCTGGAGGAGCAGGGCTACCAGGTGATCAACAACGGTTATCCATCGACACAGGCCTCGATCGAGGGGTTGATGTCGCATGTCACCCGATCCGTTGCCGACTGCTGGCCGCAGCAGCGCGTGCATTTTGTCACCCATTCGATGGGCGGCATTCTTGCGCGCGCCTGGCTTGCCCGGCATCGTCCCGCCAGGCTCGGCCGGGTTGTGATGCTGGCGCCGCCCAATCATGGTTCGGAGATTGTCGATGTCTTCGGCGACCTACCGCCATTCCGGTGGATCAATGGCCCGGCGGGGATGGAGCTTGGGACCGCACCCACCTCAACCCCAAATGTCCTGCCGCTTCCCGATTTCGAGCTCGGCATCATCGCCGGTACTGTCTCGCTCAACCCGTTCTATAGCGCGCTCATCGGTGGTCCGAATGACGGCAAGGTCTCGGTCGCAAGCACCAAGATCGACGGCATGACCGATCATCTGGTCCTGCCGGTGACGCATACATTCATGATGAGCGATGCCACGGTCATCGATCAGGTCAGTCATTTCCTGAAGAACGGCAAGTTCAGCCGCTGACGACCGGCGTCTTCTGGGTCAGGGCGACCGTAAGCTCGGCAGTGGTGTGATTGAGGCGTTCGGCAAGGACACGCATGATCTCGATGGCAATTTCTGGGAAATCATGCACCAGGCAGAGAAAATTGTCCTTGCTGATCCTCAGCACTTCAAGGCGGCTGGTGGCGCGAACGGTCGCGGTGCGCGAAACCTCGCACAGAATGGCAATCTCGCCGACTATGGCGTTGTTCTCCACGTCTGCCAGCTTGAGTTCGCCCGTCGGGGTATCAACGACGACTTCGGCCGTTCCCGACAGAATGACATAGGCCGCATCGCCGGCATCGCCCTGATGAAACAGATTCTGTCCTTCGCGACAGCTGATGCGATCCGATGCAAAAGCCAGAAGTTTCAGTTTTGTCGGTGCGATGCGCGAAAAGATCGGCACGCGCCGCAGCATTTCGACTTCGTCCTTCAATAACATTGCCATAGCACTCCCCTAGCGCTCAAAGAGACGTTATTACGATAGCAGCTCTTTGAAAATACTATTTTTCTCGGAAAGTTCCGCGAAATTTCCGCTGTCAAGGCTTGCCGCCCCCTCGAAGACCAGAACACGTTCGAAGAACTGGGCGGCATCAGGACTGGACAGGACCCATATGATCGAGGGGCTTGTTTCATCGTCCTGTGACATCTGCATGACATTGGTGATGATGCGGTCCTGGGCGCGGCGATCCAAAGCCGAAAGCGGCTTGTTGAAGATGAAATAGTCGGAGCGCTTCAACAACACGCGCGCCATGTTGAGCTTCTGGCGTTGTGCAGCGGTCAGGCGACGACCCTGGGATCCGACTTCGAAATCAAGGCCGATCGACAGAACATCATTCCTGAGGTCTAGATTGTCGAATATCTCATGGCTTATGGCGCGAATGCGCTTCGACGTATCATCCTGCTCGAGCGCGATGCGGCCGAACAGGATGTTGTCCATCAGGCTGGCTGAGGCGGTGAAGTTTTCGATATCGTAGCGTTCGACAACGCCGGCCAGATCCTTTGGAATATTGGCATGAAACGTCTCGCGCGCCCGGACAAGGAGCGCCATGCGCTCGTCGGTCAGCAGGCCGAAGCGGTGGCGAGGCTCAATGTAAGAGAAGCTCATCCGGATGATGCTGCTTCGATCGGCGGGCGACGCTTCCTCCAAGGTTTTTTCCCT
>NZ_AHZC01000417.1 GCF_000247475.1 Rhizobium sp. PDO1-076
ACCCTCTCCCCACAAGCGGGGAGAGGGTGGGGGTGAGGGGCAGCCACGGAGGCCACCCTTCGCCTCGATCTCAGCCAACGATCAGTTCCGTCCACTTCTGGTTCAGCCAATCCGACTTGGTCTGGTAGAGATCGTAGCGCGGCGTGATCGGCTCGATATCGGACGATACAGACGCAAATTCCGCATCGGTCAGGTCGAGCAGCTCGCGTTTAACGGTCGGCGCGGTGCCGACCTTGCGCGACAGGGTCGCCTGGATCGCCGGCTGGCACATGTAGTCGATGAAGATATGCGCCTCGTCCGTCTTGGTCGAAGCCCGCGACAGCGCCCAGCAACCGCTGTCCTGGATGCCGCCTTCCTTCGGGAAGGTCGAGCGGACCGGCTGACCATCGGCAGCCGCCAGACCGGTAACGTCGTGATAATACTGGCCCATCGGGATTTCGCCCGACTTCAGCGACTGCTCGAACTGTGCTTCGTCGCGGTACCACAGACGCACATTCGGCTTCACTTCGGCGAGCTTGTCGAAGGCCTTGAGGATGCCCTCTTCCGTGTCGAGCGCATTGGTGCCGCCGAAGAAGGTTTTCGCCGTCACTTCCAGCAGGAAGGAATTCGACACCAGGGCAAGCAGGCCGAGCTTGTCGGCATTTGCCGGATCCCATAGTGCCTCCCAGGAGGTCGGCGCCTCCTTGAAGACATCGGTATTGGTGACCAACGTGATGTACCAGGCCACGGCACCGACGCCGGCGACACGGCCATCCGGATACTTGTTGACGAAGCGGTCGATCAGTCCGGAGGCGTTCTTGAGCTTTGCCATATCGATCGGCGCCCAGAGCTCGGTCGCCTGGCCCTTGAGCATCGAGACCTGCGACATCATCGATACGTCGGCCGGCGCCTGGCCGGCCTTTGCGGCCTGTTCGAGCTGCACGAGCCAGGCTTCGCCGGTCGGCTCCGCGATGGATTCGATCGCGATTCCGGTTGCCTTGGTGAAGTCCGGGAAGATGTTCTTGTCGAACGAATCCTTGAAGTAGCCGCCATAGACGCCGACCTTCAGCGACTTGTCCTGCGCGCGCAGGATCGACGGCATGGCAAGTGTGCCGGCTGCAACCAGCGAACCGGCCAGCACGCCGCGGCGGCTGATGGAAGCGTTGATGAGATCTTTCATTATGCGTCTCCTTGTTTTTTGGCCTGTGGCCTGTTCCCGTTTTTAGAAGAAGTGTGTGCCGACATCATCCGTATTTGGCGGCACGGAGTTCAAGTGCCCGCGCATACCGCGTCAGCGGGAAACACAGGGCAAAATAGATCAATGCAACCATGCCATAAACCTTGAAAGGCTCGAAAGTCGCATTGTTGATCGCGTTCGAGGTCCGAACCAGTTCCTCAAACCCGATGATGGAGGTCAGGGCGGTGTTCTTGATCAATTGTACCAGGAAACCAACGGTCGGTGCCCGGGTGATCGAAAACGCCTGCGGCAGCACGATCAGCCGCAACTGCGCGATATAGTGCAGACCGAGACTGCTCCCGGCATCCCATTGCCCGAGCGGCAGTGCTTCGACGCCGCCGCGCCAGATCTCGGCAAGATAGGCGCTGGCGCAGAGCGTCAGGCCGATGACGGCGGCCGTCCATGCCTCGATGCGGATGCCGATCAGCGGCAGGCCGAAGAACAACAGGAATAGCTGCATCAACAGCGGCGTGCCCTGGAACAGGCCGATATAATATTCCGCAAACCGCCTGAAGACGCGCCGTGTTGAAATCCGCATCAGCAGGATCAGCACGCCGACGACTGTTCCGCCGACAAAGGCGACGACAGACAGAAGCACGGTCCAGCGTGCGGCGAGGAGAAGATTGCGGACGATATCCCAGAAGGTGAACTCGATCACGTGACACCTCCCGCCAACATCCGGTTGCCACCGGCGACCAGCAGCCGGCGCAGGCCGATGCTCAAAGCCAGATAGACCAGCGTCACGACGAAATAGGTCTCGAAGGCGCGGAACGTCCGCGCCTGCAGCATATCCGCCTCATAGGTGAGTTCGCGCACGGCGATCTGCGAAACGACGGCCGATTCCAGCATCATGATGACGATCTGGCTGGTCAGCGCCGGAAATATCACTTTCAGTCCCTGCGGCAGAACGATCTTGAAGAAAACCTGGCGCGGGCGAAGACCGAGCGACAGGGCCGCTTCCTTCTGGCCCTTCGGTACGGCATCAAGGCCCGCTCCAACGATCTCGGTCGTATACGCCGTCATGTTCAGCGTCATGGCGAGGATCGCCGCAACCACCGGATCGAGGCGGATACCGAGGCTCGGAAGGCCGAAGAAGATGAAAAACAGCTGGACCAGAAACGGCGTGTTGCGGATCAGCTCGACATAGGCGCCGATCATCCGGCGCAGCACCGCATAGCGGCTGCGCCGGGCGGCAGCCCCCAGCACGCTGAGAACGATGCCGGCAACGGCCGACACCGTAATCAGGAAGATCGTCATGGCTGCACCCTGCGCGATCAGGTGGATCGCGTCGGTGAGCCAGCCGAAATCGAGCTGATAGCCCAAAGGATCAATCCTTCAGGTTTTCAGGATTGAGCGGCGTCTTCAGCCACATTTCCGAGCTTTCGTTCAGCTTGCCGTCGGCCAGCATCTTGGCAACAGCATCGTTGATCGCGGTCTTCAGACGCTCCTCGCCCTTGTTGAGGGCAATATGCGATGGCGAGGTCAGAAGCTGGAACTTCTGTTCGGGCTTCAGGGCTTCTTGGCGGGCCAGAACCTGCGCACCGACGTCGTTGCCGACAACCATCAGGTCTGTCTGGCCCGAGATGAAGGCTTGGATGACGGAATTGTAGTTGTCGAAACGCTTGATGTCGGCCGACGGCGGAGCCGCTTCCGTCAGCGACGTGTCTTCCAGCGTGCCGCGATTGACGGCAATGCTCTTGTCGGCCAGGTCTTCCTTGCCTTTGACCTCCATGGCCGCAGGGCCGATCACCGCGATGTAGTAAGGCGCATAGGCAGCGGCAAAGTCGATGACCTCGGCGCGTTCCTTGGAGTAGCCGACGCTGACCAGCATATCGACACGCTTTTCGGTGAGATACGGGATGCGGTTCTGACCGGTGATCGGCACAGGAACCAGCTTCACCTTCAGCGCGTCAGCAATGTATTGCGCGACATCGATGTCATAACCCTTGAGGCTCATATCGGCACTCGCCGAAGAGAAGGGCGGGAAATCTGCGAACACGCCGACATTGAGAACGCCGGCCTTGGTGATGTCATCGATCGCATCCGCATTTGCGGAGGATGCGAAGCCGAGGACGGCGCCGCCGAGCATCAGCATTGCGAACGTCGTCGATTTCATTGCGGTTTTGATGTTCATTTTTTATTCCCCTTTTTCGGACATTGCTTTGGGTGATGCGGGCAATCCGGCCGCCAGCCGCCGACCTTTTCGGTCGGCGGGAATGCAAGATCAGCGCGCCGCCGTGACATGCGGGCTGAAGACCATCAGGCTGAGGATTTCAAACAGCACCTGCGCGCCGGCATGGGCGGTATTTGCGGTCGCGTCATACTGCGGCGCGACTTCGACGACATCGCCCCCGACGATGTTGATGCCCTTCAGGCCACGCAACAGTTCCAGCACCTCGCGGGTGGTCAGACCGCCGACTTCCGGCGTGCCTGTGCCCGGCGCAAAGCTCGGATCCAGGCTGTCGATGTCGAACGAAACATATGTCGGGCCGTCGCCGACAATGGCCTTCGCCTTTTCGATGATCGCCGGCATGCCGAGACCGGTCACCTCTTCGGCGTGGATGACTGTCATGCCGGACTCGTAGGTGAACTCCCAGAGATATTCGGCCGAACCACGGATGCCTATCTGGATGGTCCGCGTCGGGTCGAGAACACCGTCGAGCACAGCCTGGCGGAACGGTCCGCCGTGATGGAACTTGGTATCCTCGAACGGCGCGCTGGTATCGCAATGGGCGTCGATATGGATCATGCCGACGGGCGCTTTTCTGCCGACCGCCTTCAGGATGGAATAGGTGATCGAGTGATCGCCGCCGACGGCAAGCGGCGTCACGCCGGCATCGACAATCTGGCTGAAGCGGCGCTCGATATCCTCGTGTGTCGTTTCCAGCCGGTAGCGGCTGCGCAGCGGCACGTCGCCGATATCGGCAACCTTGAGCTCATGAACCGGTGCACAGCCGAGAACGTGATTGTAGGGACCGATCCGGTCGATCGCCCGCAACGCACGCGGCCCGAAACGCGAGCCCGGTCGATTGGTGACGCCGAGATCCATCGGAACTCCGGTGATTGCTACCTGCAGATCGCCGAAATCGGGATCCTGCGCAGCCACCTCACGGTAAGGTGCAGACAGAAAAGTCGGCAGGCCCGAGAAAGGTGCCGCACGCGTGCCTTTGGAAAAGATCTTGTCGCCGACCTTGCTGAAGTCGGCGTCGAAAATCTCGCCATTGCGGCTTTCACCGTATTTTGCCCGAAGTGCCGCAAGCTTGTCCGCGTCGAATGCCATGAAACCGTTCCCTGCTTTGGAGTGGCAACAGACGCCGCCACCTAGGCTGTTTTTGCGGCAGCTGTTTTCGCTGCCTTTATTGTGAGCATTAATCCGCAAGCCTCTTGGAAAATCAATTCACGATGTTATAGCATTCTATATGAGAAAAATTCACAACGATTGAGCCCCATGGCCAACCGCCTGCCACCGCTGAATCCATTGCGCGCCTTCGAGGCCGCCGCCCGCCGCGGCTCGATCTCGGCCGCCGCGCGCGAACTCAATGTGACGCATGGCGCCATCTCGCATCAGATCAAGAGCCTCGAGGAAACGCTGAAGACAACGCTTTTCGAGCGTGGCGGCAAACGGCTGAAACTGACCCCGCAAGGTGCGCTGCTCCTGCCTGCCGTCAGCCAGGCGTTCGACGGCATAGCGGCCGCGACCGCTCTGCTCGACCGCCCCTCGACGAGCGGCAATCTGCGCATCAGCTGCGTGCCGGCCCTCTTGGCACTGTGGCTGGTGCCGCGCATGGGATCCTTCACCGATCGCTACCCGGAAATCAGCCTGACACTGACCTCCAGCAATGACGCCGAGCTGATCTACTCGCCGGAAATCGACATCGCCATCCTCTATGGCGCCGGTGGCTGGCGCGATTGCTGGACAAGGCTGTGGAGCACCTTCGATCTCTTCCCAGTCGTCAGTCCGACACTGCTGAACACCAGACCTCTGCGCTCGGTGCGCGACCTGCAGGATCACGTGCTGCTGCATGGTGATGACGGCCGCGAATGGCGCAGCTGGCTGGCCGCCGCCGACCAGTTGGACATGCCACATCCGCGCGAACATTTCATGGGCGACGCAAGGCTGTCTACCGAGGCTGCCCGCCATGGCCAGGGCGTGGCCCTTGGTGACAGCATCACCGCTTCCAGCCTGATTGCCGCCGGCGAGTTGATCATTCCATTCGACCTGGCTGTCCCAGCAGCCGACGCATTTTATGTCGCTGCCCGCAACGAAGTCCGCGGCGCACCGATCGCCAAGGTCTTCATCGACTGGCTCTTCGACACCATCGAAACGGAACGGGCGGTCCAGCCAAGACCGATCGCCCGCCAGACCACCCGCACCATCGTCCCGACACCACGCCGCCGCGCAACCAGCCCCCAGTCTGTTGAAGACGGGGAATGACCGCAAGAGGATCGACACAATGCCTGCTGCTTCCTTCAACCCACTCGTATCCAAGCTTTCGCCCCCGCCCGTTCCTTCGGTTTTCGCCTGGGGCCGCGCCTATGATGGCGAGTGCGGACCGCTGATCGATCTCTCGCAGGCTGTGCCCGGCTATCCGCCGCATCCCGATATGCTGGCATGGCTTGCCGAATCCGCCGGATCTCGTGCCTATGCCGGCTACGGCCCTATCGAAGGCGAGACCGAACTGCGCACCGCGTATGCCACCGAACAGCAGGCGATCTATGGTGCAAATGTCACCGTCGACAACATCCACATCACCGCCGGCTGCAATCAGGCCTTCATAGCGGCAGCCATGGCGCTCGCCGGCAATGGCGACAGCGTCGGCCTCACCGAGCCCTTCTATTTCAATCAGGAAACGACGCTCGGAATGCTGGGCATCCGTCGCGAACTCCTGCCACTGGATCCCGCAACCGGCTTCGTTCCAACCCTCGAGGGCGTGCACGCCGTTCTGGCAAAAGGCGTGAAGGCGATCGCGCTCGTCTCGCCCAACAACCCCACCGGCGCGATCTATCCGGCAGACCTGCTGCGCGACATCTTTGAGGCTTGCCGCAGCGCCGGCGCCTTCCTCATTCTCGACGAAACCTATCGCGACTTCCTGCCGGGCCACGAACACCCGCACGACCTGCTGTCCGTCCCCGGCTGGGAAGACAATCTGATCCTGCTCTATTCCTTCTCCAAGTCCTTCTGCATTCCCGGTCATCGGCTTGGCGCGATCACCGCCGGCCCCCGCGCCGTCGCCGAAATTGCCAAGGTCATGGACAATCTGCAGATCTGCGCCCCACGCGCACCGCAGGCGGCCGTTGCGAGGGCGATCCCGGCACTGCGCGACTGGCGCGAGGTCAATCGCGCCGAAATCCTCGCCCGGGCAGAGACCTTGAAAAGTGTGATGGCCGACTTGCCGGCATGGAAGATGGATTCGATCGGCGCCTATTTCGCCTTCATCCGTCACCCTTTCGACGGGCAGCCTTCGGCGCTGATCGCGGAACAACTGGCAAAACGCGCCGGTATCCTCTGCATTCCAGGCGCCTATTTTGGCGATAGTCAGCAAGCCTATCTGCGCTTTGCCTTCGCCAATGCCGATAGCGAAACGATCCGAGGCCTGACGGCGCGCCTCACCAACTTCATCCTCGACTGAGATCCGGGATGATCAAGCGGCAGATTGCAATTGTCGGCGGCGGGCCGGCGGGTTTGATGGCAGCGGAAACGCTGAGCCGAAAAGGCCATGCCGTGACCGTCTACGATGCCATGCCGACGGTCGCGCGCAAGTTTCTGCTCGCCGGAAAATCCGGGCTCAACATCACTCATGCCGAAGACTATACTCGCTTCGTCATCCGCTTTGGCGCGGCCAACGATTGGCTGAGAAGCGCGCTGGACCTGATGACACCGGAGGATATCCGCATCTGGGCAGCGGAACTCGGCACGGAAACCTTCGTCGGCACCTCCGGACGCGTTTTCCCGAAGGCCATGAAAGCCTCGCCATTGCTGCGCGCCTGGCTGAAGCGGCTGGAAGCGCAAGGCATTCGCATTCTGACCCGCCATCGCTGGACCGGCTTTGCCGGCCGGGCCCTGACATTCGAAACGCCGGATGGCCCTGCCCAGATCGAGCCCGACGCGACGCTGTTCGCGCTCGGAGGCGCGAGCTGGCCGAGGCTGGGATCGGATGCAGCCTGGGTCGCACTCCTGCGCGGACAGGGCGTCGCCATCCGCGATCTCCTGCCGGCAAACTGCGGCTTTGACTGCGATTTCAGCGCAATGTTCGATGCCCGGTTTTCGGGTACGCCGGTCAAATCCGTCAAGGCCACATCGACAGCCGGAACCACGCAAGGCGAATTCGTCATCAGCCGTGGCGGCATCGAGGGTAGCTTGATTTATGCCCATGCAGCCGCGCTACGGGATGCGCTGATCGACACCGGGCAAGCCGCTCTGTCGCTCGATCTGGCACCCGGTCGTGAGCAGGCCCGCCTTGCCCTCGATCTGGAGAGGCAGGATGCCAAGGCAAGTTTTGCGACGCGATTGAAAAAAGCAACCGGCCTCGACGGCGTCAAGGCGGCATTGCTGCGTGAGGTTGACCCCGATGCCAACCGATTGCCGGCAGATGCCCTGGCAAGCTTGATCAAGACCCTGCCGCTGCGGGTCACCCGGCCACGGCCAATTGCCGAGGCGATTTCATCTGCCGGCGGCGTGACCCTGGACGCCGTCGATCCGCATTTCATGCTGAAGGCGCTGCCCGGCATATTTGTCGCTGGCGAGATGCTCGATTGGGAAGCCCCGACCGGAGGCTATCTGCTGACTGCGTGTTTTGCCACCGGCAAGGCGGCGGCAAGCGGCATCAACGCTTGGCTCGCCGCCAACTGAGCGGCATCCAGAAAACTCAGTTCCATATCGGCTATTTCTTCAGACCCGGCTTGCGAAACTCGACCGTGGTCTTGGCGACTGGGAAGCCGAATTTGGTCACAAGCGCGGTATTCAGCACCGTGCCGTCTTCGCGCAAGACCATCTTGTCGTAGAAATGCACCTTGTTCGCCTGCTTGGCGGAATCCAGATAGACCAGATAGTTGAACTTCGCCACCGGCCCGTTCAGCGTCACCTTGGTCTCGCCGATCACATCCTCTCGCGTGCCGGAATAGGTCGAAGGCCCGGTCTTGACGAAGCGCCAAGTCTTGCGATCCTTCGTACCGTCATCGAAAACGAAATCCTCGCGCAACGTCAATGTTCGTCCATCCCACTTGCCGGTCAGGTCGACGGTGAAGCTGCGCTTGACGCCGTTGATCGCCCGGAACGATCCCACCGCTTCCGTCCGTCCGGTGAAATAGTCCTCGAAGGTGAAGGCGTCCGCGGCATGGCCTGCGGACGACATCAAACTCAGTGCTAAACCGAAAAGGGCAAATCCGACCTTGGACATTTCGCGTCTCCATGACTGGTGCAATGTGCATCCAGTACGCAGACCGACATCGTCCGGTTTGTCGTGACGCGATCAAAATATCGTCGCGCCGACTGGTCGCCTGTCAGGACGGCGGATTGTCGCGCTGATAGATCCAGTCGTGGTCCGGATGGTTCTGGAAGCGCCACTTGCGCAAGGGACCTGCCATGACGTTGAGATAATACATCTCGTAGCCATAGGGCGCGCCGCAGGGATGATGGCCCTTCGGCACCAGAACCACGTCGCCATCCGACACCGCCATGGTCTCGTCCAGCGAACCGTCCTCGGTGAACACGCGCTGGAAGCCGAAGCCCTGGGCGGGGTTCAGCCGGTGATAATAAGTCTCCTCAAGATAGGTCATCTCGGGATAATTGTCCTCGTCATGCCGGTGCGGCGGATAGGACGACCAGTTACCGGACGGGGTGAACACTTCCGTCACCAGCAGGCTGTCGGCCACGTCACGGTCCTCCATGGCGATCGGATAGATGTAACGGGTATTGGCATCCTTGCCGCGCTGGACATAGGCAATGCCCTCCGGCCCGATCTTCTGGGCTTCGCGGCCGGGCATGGCGGGCGCCGTGCAGATGGCGAGTACGCAGTCGGTGGTCGCGGTCGCCGACCAGTCGGAACCGGCCGGGACATAGACGCAATGCGGCGGCTTCTTTTCGAAGACATTCATGCGGTCGCCGAGTTCGCCAAAATCCTTGCCCCCGCCGGACACCGTCGCCTTGCCTTCGACGAGAACGAGAATGACTTCTGTCTCGCCGGTCACTTCAGATGCGCTTTCACCGGGCCGCAGGTGATAGAGCCCGAAGCCGACATAGCCCCAATTGGCGCTCGCCGGCGTGATATCGTGGACTTTACCGGTCTTGGCCACCGGCTTGCGCAGCAGGTCCGTCATCGTCATCTCCCTCGTCTTCCTGTCGAGCCCTGGCAGCCTCCTCGGCAGCCTTGGCCTTCGCTATTGTGTGGCCGTACATGAACAGCAATTCGTATGCCGCGAAAGCAGAGGCGCCGAGGAACACGACGGCCCAGCCCATGGCATTGTTGTAAAGCTCGACACCGCCCCAGGCTGCCGGCAGAAGAACGGTCAGGATGCGTCGCCACAGAGGCTTGAAAAACGGATGCTTCGGGTCGAGAATCTGCACGGCGGCTCCTGGAGGTCGCGGAAAACTGATCTGCAGTAGTCCGCAAACCTGCAGTGTGTCAAAGGAGAAGGCAGTCCATCGGCACTGCCTTCGTCGATAGCGTCAGTCAGTTCAGGCCGGCATCCTTGGCCATCGCCTTCAGCGACTTCAGGCCAAGGCTCTGGTATTCGAACGGATTGCGCACATCCGGGTCCTGCTCGGCTTCGATGACGATCCAGCCCTGGTAGCCGTTTTCAGCCGCAAGCTTGAGCACCGGCGGAAAATTCACCCCGCCTTCGCTGTCGCCGGGAACCGTGAACACGCCGCGGCGCACCCCTTCGAGGAAGGAGAGATTTTCGTCGCGAACCTGTTTTGCGATAACCGGACGGACATTTTTCGCGTGGATATGACCGACGCGGCCCATGTATTTCTTGGCCAGTTCCTCCGGATTGCCGCCGCCGAACAGGCAATGGCCGGTATCGAGCAGCAACTTGGCATGCGGACCGGTATGGGCCATCAGCTTGTCGATCTCTTCCGGGCTTTCGACGATCGTGCCCATGTGGTGATGATAGACCAGTGTTATACCCTGGGCTGCCGCATACTCGGCGAGCGCCTCGACGCCAGCGCCGAAGGCCGCCCAATCGGCGTCGGCAAGCATCGGGCGATCATTGACGGCCGTGTCGTCGGCGCCGTGGATGGCATTCGAGGTTTCGCAGACGATGATCACCTTCGAACCCATGGCCTTGAGCAGGTCGAGCGCCGGCTGCATCGCCGCCTTCTCGTCCTCGATCGAATGGGTCAAAAGGTTGAGCGAATGCCAGCCGGAAACGTAGCGCAGGCCACGCGGCTCAAGAACCGCCTTGAGACCGGCCGGGTCCTGCGGGAACTTGTGGCCCTTCTCGATGCCGTCGAAACCGATCTTGGCGGTCTCGTCCAGGCACTGGTCGAGGCTGATATGGGCGCCGAGCGAGCGATCATCGTCATTCGTCCAGGCAATCGGATTGGTACCAAACAGGATCATAATTACGTTCTTTCCTTGAGCGCGGATTCGTAGGCAGCGCGCGCCGTGTTGACTTCCGGGCGGACCGAGACTTCCGGCACCGCGACATCCCACCAGTAACCACCGGCACCGGTCGTCGGATAAGGGTCAGTGTCGATGACGATTACCGTGGTCGCCGTGCTTTCGCGCGCGACATCGAGCGCCTTTTCCAGTTCGGCAATCGAAGACACCTTGTGCGACACCGCGCCCATCGAGCCCGCATGAGCGACGAAATCGATGGCGATCGGGTTCACATTGGTATGGGCATAAAGATTGTTGAACTCGGCGCCGCCGGTGCCCATCTGCAACCGGTTGATGCAGCCGTAGCCGCGGTTGTCGGTAATCACCAGCGTGATCTTCAACCCCATGCCGACGGCCGTCGCCAGTTCCGAATTCATCATCATGTAGGAGCCGTCACCGACCATGACGATGACGTCGCGTTCCGGCTCGGCCATCTTGATGCCGAGACCGCCGGCCACTTCATAGCCCATGCAGGAGAAGCCGTATTCCATGTGATAGGACAGCGGCAGCTTGGCCTTCCACAGCTGGTGCAGTTCGCCGGGCATCGTGCCGGCGGCGCACATGACGACGGTATTGTCGCGCGAGGAGCGCTGGACTGCGCCGATCACCTGCATGTCGGTCGGCAGCGTGTTGCCGTCGGTCGGTGCAGCAGTGACCGCATCGGCCTTGGCGAACCAGTTATCCTTCAGGCCGCTGTCCGGCGCGGCGAAACGATGATCGCCAAGCGCCCTGCTGAGCTTCTCCAGCCCGACCTTGGCATCGGCGGTCAACGGGATCGCCTCATGCTTGGCACTATCATAGGCCTGAACGTTGAGTGCCAGGATTCGGCGGTTCGGGTTCTTGAACAGCGCCCAGGACCCGGTGGTAAAATCCTGGAAACGCGTGCCGACGCCGATCACCAGATCGGCTTTTTCCGAAACCACATTGGCGCTTTCAGCACCGGTCACGCCGACCGGGCCGAAGTTGAGACCATGATCCCAGGCCAAAGCCGACTTGCCGGCCTGCGTCTCGACCACCGGGATCTGGTGTTTGTCGACGAATGCCTTCAGCGTCTCCGTCGCGCCGGAAAAATGCACGCCACCACCGGCAACGATGACCGGGTTCTTCGCGGCCTTCAATGCTGCGACAGCCGCCTCGAATTCCTGCGCATCCGGTTCCGGACGGCGCTGGTGCCAGACCTTCCTGGCAAAGAAGCTTTCCGGATAGTCATAGGCTTCCGCCTGCACGTCCTGGCAGAAGGCAAGCGTGACGGGGCCGCAATCGGCAGGATCCGTCATGGTACGGAAGGCACGCGGCAGCGCCGTCAACAACTGTTCGGGGCGCATGATGCGGTCGAAATAGCGGCTGACCGGTTTGAAGCAGTCATTGGCCGACATGGTGCCGTCGCCGAAATCCTCGATCTGCTGCAGGACCGGATCGGGACCGCGATTGGCAAACACATCGCCCGGAATGAACAGAACCGGCAGACGGTTGACATGCGCGAGTGCCGCCGCCGTCACCATGTTGAGCGCACCCGGACCGATCGACGAGGTCACCGCCATCGCCCGGCGACGGCCGATCTGCTTGGTATAGGCAATCGCCGCATGGGCCATCGACTGCTCGTTCTGGCCGCGATAGGTCTGCAACTCCTCTCGAATGCCATGCAGGGCTTCGCCGATGCCCGCGACATTGCCATGCCCGAAGATCGCCCAGACGCCAGCGATATAGGTCTCGCCATGCGAGTTATATTGGTTGGCGAGATAGCGCACCAGCGCCTGCGCCGCGGTCAGTCTTACCGTTTTCATGCCTTCTCTCCCTTGGCGGCGCGTGCTCCGCTGCGAGCCTTGTCCCAGACCTCGCAAAGACTGCGATAGCGCTTTACCATATCCTCCACGGCGTCCTGGTCGCTGATCGCACCGGACAACCACTTGCGTGCTGCATCGCCGAAGATCGTCCGGCCGACGGCAAAACCCTTGACCAGATCGAACCCGGCCGCCAGCGCGAAACTCTCCTCCAGTTCCGTTTGCGGCGCATCGAGACCGAGCACGACGATACCACGCGTATAGGCATCGTTGCGCTCAATGGCCGCACAGGCATTGGCCCAGGACGCCTCGGTTTTCATCGGCTCCAGCTTCCACCAGTCCGGGTAGACGCCGATTTCATAGAAACGCTCGATGATCGTGGCAGCCGTATGGTCATCGACCGGACCGACCTTCGACGGAATGATCTCGAGCAGGAACTCCAGATTGTTGCGCCGCGCCGCATGGAAGAGGCGGATGACCGTCTGCTCCTGCTCGGCCTTCATCTCGGCCGTATCATCGGGATGATAGAAGCACAAAACCTTCACGACGTTTTCGACCGGCCATTCGTTCAGCCCGCCGAAATCCGGGCCGATCTCCGGCTCCAGGGTCAAAGGCCGCGAACCTGGCCACTCGACCGGACGGCCGATCCACAAACCTGATCCACTCGCAGCGTAAAGCGCATCGCGACCGACCCGGCTGTCGCAGAGAATGCCGTAGCCGGGCTTGCCATCGGAAACGCTCAGCGCCGCCTTCAGGCAGAGCGTCTTGAATTCGCCGATCCGGCTTTCATCAACACCCGCCTCCTTGGCCATGGCTTCAAGTTGCATGCGATGATCGAAGGCGAAGACCCGCATCTTCGACCAGTCGCCCTTGCGATTGGTCGACCAGTGCACCTGCTCCAGCGCCTTGTCCTTGCGCAGCGCCTTGTTCTGGATGCCGGTCTTGAAGAAATATTGCAGCTCTTCCCAGCTCGGATAAGCCGGCGTGCAGCCGTGGCGCGAGACGGCGAAGGCACCGCAGGCATTGGCAAACTTCAGGGAAGTCGGCCAGTCCTCACCGGTCAGCCAGCCCTTGAGCAGGCCGGACATGAAGCCGTCGCCGGCGCCGAGAACATTGAATACCTCAATCGGGAACCCTTCTCCGGTCTGCCCCTCATCAAGACTGTCGGGAATCGCATCCTCGAAAACCACGGCACCCATCGGTCCGCGCTTGCAGACCAGGGTAGCCGGCGAGACCTGGCGAACCGCCCTCAGCGCCTCGATCGTATCAGTCGAGCCACCGGCAATGTGAAATTCCTCTTCCGTGCCGACAATCAGGTTGAACAGATGCAGCGTCGACTGCAGCTTGGCCGTGACCTTGGCGGATTCGACGAAGCGGCTCTCGCCGTCGCCATGGCCGGCAAGACCCCAGAGATTGGGACGATAATCGATGTCGAGCGCGGTCAGTCCGCCGTGCTGGCGCGAAATCTCCAGCGCCTTCAGCACCGCCTGTTCGGTGCGCGGATTGGACAGATGCGTGCCGGTGACGCAGACACACCGCGCCTCGGAGACGAAATCGACATCGATATCGTCTTCGCAAAGCGCCATGTCGGCACAGTTTTCGCGGTAGAAGATCAGCGGGAACTGGTGTTCGTCGCGGATGCCGAGAAGAACTAGCGCGGTGAGCCGTTCCGGATCGGTGACCACGCCACGCACGTCGACCCCCTCACGCACCAGCTGCTCGCGGATGAACCGGCCCATATGCTCATTGCCGACCCGGGTGATCAGACCCGACTTCAAACCGAGCCGCGCCGTGCCGGCAGCAATATTGGTCGGAGAACCGCCGATATACTTGTTGAACGAGGCCATGTCCTCCAGCCGACCGCCGACCTGGGCGCCGTACAAGTCCACGGATGATCGGCCGATCGTGATGAGATCGAGTGATGCCACGCTGAAAACTCCCTGACGGTCGCGGGGTCTCAAAGCCTCGCCTGCCGTTGTCGATCACATTCGAATGGAATGCCGATCAAGATCCTCTTCCAAAATGGACTATAAATTCTATTTTTAGTCCTTTCAACACAAATATTCAGCCATCTTGTCGTGCAGTCCCAACCGCGACGGACAGCGTGATCGCCAGACACAGCGTCGCGGAAAGCGACCGGAAGGCGCCGAAATCAACCTCGGAAACCGAGAGCGCAATCGCATCGAACCGGCGCAGCGGGCTGACCGCAGTATCCGTCACCGCAACAACCGGAATGCCGCGCCCGGAGACCTGCTCGACCAGATCGATCGTCTCGGCAGAATAGGGAGAAAAGGTGATCGCCAGCAGTGCATCGCCGTCTCGGATCGCATGATGGTTTTCCAGCCGACCGACAACGCTGTGCAACATCGCAGGCACACCCATCTTTTCGAACGCGTAGGCCATGTAGCTTGCCACCGGGAAGGATCTCCGCAGGCCGACGATATGGATCATATGCGCAGACGAAAGCGTTGCGACAGCTTTGTCCAGAGCCTGCGGATCAACGGTTTTCAACAGGTTTTCCAGCGATAGCCGCCCCGCCTCGACGAATTCGGCGAGCAATGCCGAGGGGCTGCCTTCAGCCTTTTCCCGCAGGCGATCGAGCCGTGTCGAGTAGTCAGGCCAGCCGCCGACAAAGCTGTCGCGGAACAATCGCTGCATTTCTGAAAACCCGGAAAAGCCCATGATCTGGCAAAACCGCATGAAGGCCGAGGGCTGAACGCCCGCCCCTTCCGCCATCTCGGCGACCGTCGAGACGGCAATGCGATCCTGATTGGCCGCGACATAATCTGCGCATTGCCGAAGCCGTTTCGGCAGGCTGCCGGAGACCTCCAGCAACCGCTCCTCGAACGCCTTCACCGTTGCCGGCCCGCCGATCTCTTCCATTCACATCCTTTCCACGAACCATGCTTGACACAAACCGTATCACAATCTAGCAAAATAGAACGTATATTCCAAATGCGGATCTGGAATATTCATCGAGGAGATGAGTGTCGGGACCAGCTACGAGCATAGCCCCTGCCGAAAAATCGGGTCCGCCGCAACAACGACGCCGCCGCCGATAGAACTCGGCAGAGCGAGCATGGGAGGAAATGACATGGTCACGAGATTGGCCCTTCTGGGCGCCGGCCGTATTGGCAAGGTACATGCGAAAGCCATCGCGGAAGACAAGCGCGCCAAGCTGGTGGCTGTCGCCGACGCGTTTGCCGATGCCGCCAATGCCATTGCGGCCCAGACCGGCTGCGCGGTGAAGACGATCGAGCAGATCGAGGCGGACAAGAACATCGACGCAGTCATCATCTGCACGCCAACCAACACCCACGCAGACCTGATCGAGCGTTTTGCCAAGGCCGGCAAGGCGATCTTCTGCGAAAAGCCGATCGACCTCGACGTCGCCCGCGCCCAGGCCTGCTTGGAAACCGTGCGCGCAGTCGGCGGCAAGGTCATGCTCGGCTTCAACCGCCGCTTCGATCCGCATTTCCAAGCCGTGCGCAAGGAAATCGACAAAGGTTCGATCGGCAAGGTAGAGATGGTGACGATCACCAGCCGCGATCCGGGCGCCCCGCCGGCCGAATACATCAAGGTCTCCGGCGGCATCTTCCGCGACATGACCATCCACGATTTCGACATGGCCCGCTTCCTGCTCGGCGAGGAAATCGAAATTGTGATGGCCTCGGCCTCAGTGCTCGTTGATCCGAAGATCGGCGAACTCGGCGACTATGACAGCGCATCGCTGATCCTGACGACAAAGAGCGGCCGCCAGGCGATCATCTCGAACTCGCGCCGCGCGTCCTACGGCTACGACCAGCGCATCGAGGTCCATGGTTCGCTGGGTTCGGTCTCTGCCGAAAACCAGCGCCCCGTCTCGATCGAGGTCGCCAACAAGGACGGCTACACCCGCCCGCCGCTGCACGATTTCTTCATGACCCGCTATACGGCAGCCTATGCTGCTGAGATCTCGGCCTTCATCGACAGTCTCGAACAGGGAACGGCGATGTCGCCCTCGGCAGAAGACGGGCTGATCGCGCTGGCGCTCGCTGACGCTGCCATCAAGGCCGCCAAGGAAGGCACTGCGATCAAGGTCGCTTACTGATCTGAAGTATCCGGAAATTTGGCGTGATCATGCGTGACTACGCCAAAAAAAGCGCCGCCCGAACCTCCTCGGGCGGCGTTTTGTTGTCAGTTTGGCTTCAGACGATCAGACCGCCATTTCGCGCCGTTCGACTTCCGTCAGCATAGCAAGATCGAGGATCTTCTGCAGATCGGCGGCATGGCGAAAACCGGGTTCCTGGAGAGTGTTGCCCGTCTGAATCGCCGTGATGAACTTCTGGTAGTTCGTCTCGACCGGATCGACCTCAATCTCGCGCCAGACAGCCGTTTCCACATCGTCTTGCAAGCAGGCCCGAAGCGAGGAAGCCTCCGGCGTGTGGATCACCTCCAGTGCACCCTTGTCACCATGCACCCTGAGCCGCAGTTCGGTCAGATGCCCGGTCGCCCAGCGACTGGCATGGATCACGCCCATGGCGCCATTGGTGAATTCGGCCGTCATGGTGAAACTGTCATTGGCGTCGAGGTCATATTCGCCGATCTTGTTTCCCGGCGCCTTTTCGAAGGTCTTCAGCCGCGCGAAAATATGATCGATATCCGTCGCCGCGCCATAGCCGGCAAAATCCAGGATATGAATGCCGACATCGCCCAGCACGCCGTTCGAGCCATGCTTCGTCGACAACCGCCAGAGCCATTGGCTCTCTGTTGCCCAGTCGCCCCAGGCCTTGGACACCAGCCAGCTCTGCAGATAGGAGGCCTCGATATGGCGCACCCGGCCGATCTCGCCACCGATCACCATCTGCCGCGCCTTCTGAACCTCCGCCACATTGCGATAGGTCAGGTTGACAATATTGACCAGACCTGACTTCTCGGCAGCCGTCGCCATTTCATCCGCCTTGGCGTAGTTTTCGGCAAGCGGCTTTTCACACATCACATGCTTGCCCGCCGCCAGAAGCTGCAGCGTCGTCGGATAGTGGATGCGATCAGGGGTGACATTGGTCACCGCATCGAACTCGCCCCAGGCGATCGCCTCCTCCAGCGAGGTGAATGTGTTGGGAATGCCGTGGCGCGTTGCGAATGCGCGAACCGTGGCGATATCCAGATCCACCGCAGCGACGAGTTGAACCTCGCTGATCGTGGAGAAATGCATCACATGGGTATTGGCCATGCCACCGGTGCCAAGCACCAGAAGACGGATCGGCTTCATCATTTGTACCCTTCCTCGCCGGCCTGATGCAGACGCGGGCCGCGCTCTGTAATCGGCTCAAGCGCCTCTTCCACCGGAACATTCGGCGCGTCATGCACGGCGCCGTAACGGGGCATGGGATTGTAGGCCCACTTCACCCCGTTGCGGATGACCTGCTGCACGTTGGCATCATGATAGGTCGGATAGGTCTCATGACCCGGACGGAAGTAGAAGATATTGCCGGCCCCGCGCCGCCAGGTCAGGCCGGACCGGAAGACTTCGCCGCCCGCAAACCAGGAGATGAACACGGTTTCCAGCGGCTCCGGCACCGAAAAGAACTCACCATACATCTCTTCGTTTTCCAGCACGAAGTTTTCCGGAATGCCGGCTGCGATCGGATGACCCGGGTTGACGGTCCAGAGACGCTCGCGCTCGCCTGCCTCACGCCATTTCAAGGCGCAGGGTGTTCCCATCAAGCGCTTGAACGGCTTGGAAAAATGGCCTGAATGCAACACGAGCAGGCCCATGCCCTCCCAGACGCGCCGGGCCACCCGCTCAACGATTTCGTCGGATACATCGCCATGGGCCTTGTGTCCCCACCAGACCAGTACATCCGTCTCGGCCAGCCGATCGACCGGCAGACCGTGCTCAGGTTCCTGCAGCGTGGCCGTCGTCGCCTCGATGTCACCATCTGCATTGAGGGCAGCGGCAATCGTCGCATGCATCCCGTCAGGATAAATGCTGCGGACAACGGCATTTTCCCGCTCGTGGATGTTTTCTCCCCAGACAATGGTTCTGACTGGCACGTAAACTCTCCTTTTTCACATGCCACAACCTTGCGGCACTGACTGGCCTCTACAATGTAAGATCGCCCGAACGGATCCAAGCACACATCGAATTGAAACCGCTTTGGCTACGGTAAACTGGCAAAATTCCGGGTCTTTGTCAAAAGACATTCTTTTATCAAATAGACTCAATTGAGAAAAATGGGGATACGACGATTCTCTTTTGAACGAACGCATAGTGAATTTTCTTGAAAGCGCTTTCGCCCTTTTATCTCCTTGCTCGTCCACCAAAACCTTGCCATTCATGCTGCAAGAATTTCCACCCGTTGAAGCGATGAACGAGGCAATGAAGCTCAAGGAATTTGCCCTGAAGATAGGCCTGTCTCAAACCACGGTCAGCCGTGCATTGAGCGGCTATCCGGAGGTCAGCGAAGCGACGCGCGCACGTGTCATGGACGAGGCCAACCGTCTGGGTTATCGCCCGAACATCAACGCCGTGCGTCTGGCGACAGGGCGCGCCGGTGCCATCGGCGTGGTGATGAGCCGGGCCGGAGAATACCAGTTCTCCGAGTTCATGAGCGGCATGGCGGAGCGACTGGGCCGCGAAGATATCGACATTCTCGTCACGCCCATGGCCGAGCAGGACAGCCGTGACGAGCTTCAGATCTACAAGCGCCTGGCCGAAAGCCGCAGGGTCGACGCGGTTGTCATCCATTCCCCGCGACCGGATGATCCGCGCATCGCCCTGCTCCACCAGTTGAAGATACCCTTCATCGTTCATGGGCGCTCGCAGACGGACGTTCCGCATGCCTGGCTCGACATCGACAACGAAGGCGCAATCCGACGTGCGACCGACCATTTGCTCGATCTCGGCCACCGGCGGATCGCACTGATCAATGGAAACGAAGGGCTGACCTTCACCCGCCATCGCGATCTTGGCTATCGTTCGGCGCTGCAGGCCAGGGACATCCCCTACGACGCCAGCATTGTCGCTCATGGCAATTTCACCGACGAGGTTGGTTTCCGGCTTGCCCGCACGGCGCTGGAGCAGTGTCCACGGCCAACCGCTATTGTCGCTGGCTCGATGATGACAGCATTGGGCGTCTACCGGGCAGCGCGCGCGATGAACCTCGGTATCGGCATGGATCTTTCGGTCATCGCCCATGACGACGTCTTTCCATACCTGACCGCCGACAACATGGCCCCGTCCCTGTCAACGACACGCTCATCGATCCGCGCCGCCGGCACCCGCATTGCCGACCTGCTGCTGCAAATTCTGGCCGGCCGCGACCCGGTCGAGATTCAGGAACTATGGCCGGTCGAGCTTATTCTCAGAGACTCCAGCAAGCCTGCACCACGGGACCTGTCTGCATGAATACCAACAGAACCGGCAAGGCCGTCATTGTCATCGGTCACATCAACCACGACAGGATCTGGCACCTGACCGAACCATTGCGCGCCGGCGGCCGGATTACCTGGCGCTCCCGCGAGGCACGACTGGGTGGTGGCGGCTACTTCACGGCCCGCCGCCTGCTTGATTTCGGCCACCATGTTCGCATCCTGTCCAACCTGATGAGCGACAGCCATGGCCAGGAAGCGATTGCCGCGCTTGCCGAGGATGGCTTTGACACCAGCCTGATCACGCAGCGGCAGGGCGAAACGGATTTTGCCGATATCCTGCTCGACCCGACAGGCGAACGCACCATCCTGTCCAACGAAAGGCGCCTCGCCCGCACTTTCGCGCTGGCACAACCGGTCTCGGCCGATGCGTTCTACATCAATGGCCCACATCTGTGCGAAACCATCCGCCAGTCGCTGAACGCCGCCCCGCTGGTCGTTTCGCAACTGCCGCTGCGCGACGGCGAGCCGCGTCCTGCCGATGTCATCGTCGGCTCCAAGGCGGACATGCCGGGCAAGTCGATCGAGGCCATTTGGCGGGACGCACAGGCAATTGCAGGAACCCGGCTTCGCCATCTCGTCATGACGGACGGTCCGGACCCGACATCCGTCTTCGACGGCGAGACGGAGAGCAGTATCCCCGTGCCAATGCACGTCACCGTGCGGGACACCATCGGCGCCGGAGACACGTTCAGCGGCGCCCTGATAAACGGCCTGCTCAACGGCGCAAAAATCACGGAGGCAGCCTTGGATGCCAGCCGGTCCACAGCCGAATGGCTCTTGAACCGTGAGGCGATGTTCGCAGAAAAATCAAATAAATAACAAGTTTATTTGCGCCCTTGCCGGGAACTTCCATGCCGTCTCGCGAGTTCGTGGGATCGAAATGGAGGACTGCATGACCGAAGTGAATATCGCATGGACCATTCCCGTCGAACTGGATCTGCACTGCGGCCTGACAAGACGATTTTGCAATGTCTATGACGCGCTCGATTTTCTCGAGGCGGAATGGCCGACGCGAAGGGGCATCGCCTATCAACGTGCCGTTCTTCTCTGCCGAAACGCGCTGCGCAGCCCCCGCGCCAGTGAACTGGCACGCGCAGCCTTTATCGCAGCCGCCGACGAGACGGGCATGCCCCAATGCACCGACCCGTCACGCCTGATCAGCTTTCGGCCACACCGGAAGGCCGTGGCTTGAGGACCAAGTGCCGGAGGTCACGCCGCCAACGCGGCTTCGGATCTCCGGCTCCGTGTCCGGCACCGCTCAAGCCTTGATCCGGGCCATAGAAGGATCGAACATCGGGCCGAGGTGAACCTGCGCCGGCACCTTGTCCATCGCGACCACAAGTTCATACGTCGCTTCTGTCAGGTAGTAATCCGAAACCCCATCGGCATGGCGGACGTAGCCATAACCAATTGCCTTGCCGAGCGTATATCCGTAGCCGCCGCTGGTCAGATAGCCGACCGGCTCCCCATTGCGCAGGATCGTCTCGCGTCCGAGCAGGACCACATCCGCTCCGGCGCTAAAACCAACCAACCGCTTCTTCAACGGTTGGCCGGCGACTGCAGCCAATGCCGAACGCCCGATGAAATCGGCATAGCTCTTCATCTTGACGGCAAACCCGAGGCCGGCTTCCAGCGGAGTGTCATTCGGCGTGATATCCGATCCCCAAGCGCGATAGCCTTTTTCCAGACGCAGGGATTCCAGCGCCCGGTAGCCGATCGGCTTGATCCCGTGCGCAGCACCGGCTGCCATCAACACGTCGAAAACCTCTCCGATCACGGCGATCGGCACATGAAGCTCCCATCCGAGTTCACCGACATAGGTGATGCGGAGCGCCCGGACGATCGTGCCGGCGATTTCGATGTCTCGCACCTGCGCGAATGGAAATACACCATTCGATACATCCGCCTTTGCCACCTGCGAAAGCACATCACGCGCCCGCGGCCCCATCAGCGACAAGGTCCCCCATTCCTCAGTGACATCGGTGAAGCTGACCTTGGCATCGGACGGGATATGATCGGCGATCCAGCCGAAGTCATGCGTGCGAAAACCGGTGCCTGTCACGATGTAAAATTTGTCTTCCGCAATCCGGGCCACCGTCAGATCCGCTTCGATGCCACCGCGCGTGTTGAGCAATT
>NZ_AHZC01000416.1 GCF_000247475.1 Rhizobium sp. PDO1-076
GCCGATGCTTGCCGACAAGACCGAGAAGAAGACGCTGGCCTTTCAGCCGGACGAATACGACATGATGAGCACCGGTTCGATCCCAAAGGCTGATGGCGGGAAGCGTTATACGATCCGCCGCAGCGTGCTGCAGGAAACCCCGGGCTCGGTCTGCATCATCGATGGCTTCGGCCAGCGCTGTTAAGGCAAATAGGTTCAAGCAAGCTCGCCTTGGTGGCCGAGTTCCGCGTTCTACTGGAGCGAAGATGCGTTTGATCAGCAGGTTTATCTCGGATCGCCAAGGCGCCACCGCGATCGAGTATGGATTGATTGCGGCGATCATGAGCGTCGCGCTGATCAGCGGCTACGGGGCCTTCACCAACTCGCTGCAGAATACGTTCGGCGTCGTTGAGGACAGCGTCACCAACGCCGGCAACTAGACCGTTTCCATGCTTGCCAGACTTGCCAAGGGCTTCTAGCCGGGTTCACCGGTGCCGGATGTGTTTGTCTTGCGATTCGGATCCAGCGCTTCGGCGAGGCGCATCTTTGCCGATCCCGGCTTGAGCGGCTTCTGCTGGCTCTCATGCGGCGCCCAGCCCGATACGAAGATCATCGAAAATGTCGCCCGAATGCGTCCGTCCGGATCGGCGTAGCGTTCGGCATAGAGGTCTGCTGCTCGCAGGAAGAAACCTCTCGTCAGCGGCTTGCGGCTGCGCCCGATCAGGGGATTGGCCATGCCCATCGCGCGCAGGTCGCGCATCAGGGCAAAGAGATTGTCGTAGCGGACGGTAAAGCTTTCCTCGTCGATGACAGGCAGGGCAAAGCCTGCGCGCTGCAGCAGCGAGCCGACGTCGCGGATATCGGGAAACGGGATGACCCTGGGACTTGCGCCGCCATAGAGCTCGGTTTCGGCGGTGAGTAAAACGTCGCGGAGTTCAGCCAGCGTGCCGGCGCCGGGAATGGCGGCGAGCAGGAGGCCGTCTGGTTTCAGGGCGCGGCGCATCTGGATGAGCATGCCGGGTGTGTCGTTGGTCAGGTGCAGGGACAGCGGCGATAGGATCAGGTTGGCCGATTCTGCGGCCAGCGGGACGCTTTCGAAATGCGCCGTCGTCAGGCTCTGGTCCGGATCGCCGAAGACCGTGCTGGTTTCGACCCGATCCAGGCTGTCGATCTTGCCCGTCGCCAGCGCCGCTTTTGCCGCGACGCCGGTTGCGCCGAACAGTTCAACAGCCCGTTCGAAATGGCGCTCGACCAGAGCCAGCCTGTCAGCCAGTTCGCGGCCGGCAAGCTCGAGCAGGAAATCGCTGCCCTTTTCGGCGCGGGTTCGCGCCTTTTCGCGATTGGCTGTAATGAGGCCTTCGTCGAAGAGCGGATTCATGCGGCAATTCCCTGTACGATTCGGGTCTGGCTAAGGCGACATATCGCGCCTAAACTCGTGTCATGCTGGCTCACATAGTGCAGAAAACGCTCGCCGTCAGCCGGGAAAGACCCCGGGCGCTGGCGTTTGGCCTGTTCGCGCTGTTTTATCCGCCCTGCTGTGCCCATTGCCATGCCCGAATGGCGCGCCATGCGGCCTTGTGTCCGTCCTGCTGGAGCCGGCTGCCGTTCATCGAGCGGCCGTTCTGCGAGGTGCTCGGAACGCCGTTTGCGCATGATCCCGGCGACGGCATGGTGTCGGGGGAGGCGATCGCCAATCCGCCTGTGTTCGACCGCTTGCGTTCGGTGGCCCTGCATGACGGGGTTGCGCGCGATCTGGTGCATGACCTGAAATATCGCGATCGGGGCGATCTGGCGCCGATGATGGCCGGCTGGATGGCGCGGGCTGCGGCCGCCGAACTGGCGCAGGCGGACGGCATCGTGCCGGTGCCATTGCATCGAACCCGGCTCTTTCGCCGGATGTTCAACCAGTCGGCCGAACTGGGCCGTCATCTGGCCGCGCTGTCCGATATCGCCTTCATGCCGCAGGTGCTGGTGCGGCGCAAGCGGACGGAGCAGCAGGTGGGGCTGACGGCCAATGCCCGGGCGCTCAATGTGCGCGGGGCGTTCACCGTGCCCAAGGAGCGGCAGGACATGGTGTTTGGCCGCCGCCTGATCCTGATCGACGACGTCTATACCACGGGTGCGACGGTGAGTGCGGCCACCACTGCCCTGAAAAAGGCAGGCGCTGCGGATGTCACTGTTTTGACCTTTGCAAGGGCTGTGTCCGGGCCTATATGAGGGCAGTATTTTTCAACGTCCTACCCTCGTGACGGAGTTTTGAATGGCAGGTGTTACGATCTATACGCGCCAGGGCTGCGGTTATTGTTCGCGGGCCAAGGCATTGCTGGCGTCGAAAGGCGTCGATTTTGTCGAGCATGACGCAACAGGCAGAGCCGAACTTCGCAATGAAATGATTTCAAGGTCCAATGGCGGAACGACCTTTCCGCAGATCTTCATCAATGACATGCATGTCGGCGGTTGCGACGATCTGCATGCGCTCGATCGTGCCGGCAGGCTCGATCCGCTGCTCGCTCAGTAAAGGATCTATCCCATGGTATTCAAGGCTGCTGCCGTCCAGATGTGCTCCGGTGTCGATCCGGAGAAAAACGCGGCTTCGATGGCGCGGCTCGTGCGCGAGGCTGCGGCCCAAGGTGCTGTCTATGTGCAGACGCCGGAGATGACCGGTGCCGTGCAGAAGGATCGTCCGGGCCTGATGGCTGTGCTGCGCGACGAGGATACCGATATCATCGTCAAGACGGCGTCGGATCTGGCGCGCGAGCTTGGCATCCATCTGCATGTTGGCTCGACCGCGATCAAGCTGGGTGACGGCAAGATTGCCAACCGCGCCTTTCTGTTCGGTCCCGATGGCCACAAGATCACCTCCTATGACAAGATCCACATGTTCGACGTGGATCTCGACAATGGCGAGAGCTGGCGCGAAAGCTCGGTCTACCGGCCGGGCACGCGGGCGGTGGTCGCCGACCTGCCGTTTGCCAAGGTCGGCTTCGGCGTCTGCTACGACGTGCGTTTCCCGCATCTGTTCCGGGCCGAGGCCATGGCCGGGGCGGAGATCCTGACGACGCCTGCCGCCTTCACCAAGCAGACCGGCGAGGCGCATTGGGAAATCCTGCTGCGCGCACGGGCGATCGAGAACGGCGCCTATGTGATCTCAGCCGCCCAGGCGGGCGTGCATGAAGATGGCCGCGAGACGTTCGGCCATTCGATGATCGTCGATCCCTGGGGCAAGGTGCTGGCATCGGCGGGTGGCAGCGGCGAGGCAGTGGTGATGGCCGAGATCGATACCGATGCCGTGAAAGCGGCGCGGGCGAAGATCCCGAACCTGAAGAACGGCCGCGATTTCGAACTCGATTTTGCGCCGGTCCTGGCGAAGGGAGGCGTGACAGTTTGATCCGCTATTCGTTGTGCTGCAATAGCGCTCACGAATTCGAGGGCTGGTTTTCCGAGAGCGCAGATTTCGAACGTCAGAAGGCCAACGGCTTTCTGACCTGTCCGGTCTGTGGCTCCGCCGAGATCTCCAAGGTGCTGATGGCGCCGGCGGTTTCGACGGCCCGGCACAGGGAAACGATGCAGGCGCTTGCCATTTCCAGCGCGCAGAAGCAGGCCGTGGTCAAGCTGAAGGAAGCGATCCAGGAGATCCGCGCCAATAGCGAGGATGTGGGGGACCGGTTTTCCGAGGAAGCGCGCAAGATCCATTACGGCGAGGCGGAAGCGCGCGGCATCATTGGGCAGGCGTCACCGGTCGAGGTGAGGTCGATGCTCGACGAAGGCATCGAGATCGCGCCCTTGCCGGTCCTGCCGGACGATGCGAATTGAGCGCGGCGGCTCACCATATCGCACTCTACAATTTCGGTCTTCATGTCGCCGAGCATGACGACCCGGTGGTTGCCGGCTTCGTCAGGCGTGAACCGTTCAACTTCGAGGCTGCCCGACGCGCTGACGGCTATGTCGGTCGCTCCGGTTACGAGGGAGAGCCGGGGCCCGAGAGCTGGGGACGGCAGGTGTTTCCCAGATTTCTCAACGGAAGCGGCCGCGAAAGTGGGCCGTCCTCGCTGTCGCTCTGGCGCGACATCGAAAGCCTGATGGCATTTTCCTATTCGGGCGTGCATGCCGAGGCGCTGAAGAACGCGCGCCGCTGGAACGTTGTGCAAACGTGGCCGCCGCTCGTCTTGTTCTGGGTCGAGGCGGGACGCAGGCCGGATTGGGCCGAGGGTGTGGCACGTCTCGAAGCGCTGGCCGACCGGGGCGCCTCGGCGCAAGCCTTCACCTTCAAGCAGTCGTTCGATCCGCATGGCGCACCCTATCGCATCAACAGGGACCGGGTGAAACGGATCGCCACTGAGAACATGGCCAGCCAGCACGACCTGCTGGAGGTCGTGAAGACATTGCCGGCCTGATTCGGTTCAGCCCTTTAAGCCGCCGTCATCCAGGTAGGCTCGCTCTTCCGCCGTCGATTCACGCCCGAGAGCCGCATTGCGGTGGGGGAAGCGGCCGAAGCGGGTGATGATCTCCTGGTGGACAACCGCGTAGCGCAGGCATTCTGCGTCATCGACCCGTTCGTGATGGGCGGTGAATAGATCCATGCTGGTTTGCTGGTCGGCGGGATCTTCGGAATGCTCGAAGGGCAGGTAGAAGAAGATCGCCATCGGCGGATCGACGTCTCTGTCGAAGCCTTTGCCGACGGCTTGCCTTGCGATGGACAGGGCAAGCGGGTCGGTGGCGAATGCATGGCCGCTGCCGCGGAACATGTTGCGTGGGAACTGGTCGAGCAGGATCAGCAGGGCAAGCGTGCCTTCGGGCGTCGCGCACCAGTCGCTGCATTCGTTTCGGGCGGCGGCAAAATGCAGATCGGTAAAACGCGCCTTGAGCTCGGCGTCCAGCGCATCATCCTTGACGAACCATTTTTCGCGTCCGGCATCGCGCCAGAAGGCGATGACTTCCTGCACTGCGCTCATGCGGCCGGCCGCTTGGCAAGCACCATGTAGTTCACGTCGATATCGGACGAGAGGTTCCACTGGTTCTGCAGCGGATTGAAGAAGACACCCTTCATCTCGACGATCTGCATGCCGCTCGTCGTCAGAGGCGCTTCGATTTCCTCCGGGCGCACCAGCTTTTCGTATTGATGCGTGCCGCGCGGCAGCCAGCGCAGAACATATTCGGCCCCGACGATGGCAAGTGCTGCGGCCTTGAAGGTGCGGTTGATCGTCGAGACCAGCATCAGGCCGCCGGGGCGGACCATGGAGGCGCAAGTCGACAGGAAGAAATCGACATCGGCGACGTGTTCGACGACTTCCATGTTGAACACGATGTCGAAGGTCTCGCCGGCTTCTGCGAGCGCTTCGGCGGTGACGGCGCGGTAGTCGACCGGCACGCCGCTCTGACCCGCATGGGTCATGGCGATCTTGATGTTCTTTTCGGAGGCATCGGCTCCCAGGACGTCGGCACCCATGCGGGCAACCGGTTCCGACAACAGGCCGCCGCCGCAGCCGATATCGAGGATGCGCAACCCCTCCAGCGGGCGATGGCCCTTCGGGTCTCGGCCGTAATGGGCGCAGACCATGTCGCGGATATAGGCAAGGCGCACGGGATTGATCTTGTGCAGCGGCCGGAACTTGCCGGTCGGATCCCACCATTCCGCCGCCATGGCGGAAAAGCGATCGACTTCGGACTGATCAATTGTGGTGCGTGCCTCTGCGGTCATGATGCTGCCCTCTTAAGGTGGTTGCGCTTCAAGTCGGATTATCGGCCCACAAAGTCAAGGGTGGCATGGTCGCAGGCTCTGGTGACCGCCAAGGCGGAACCTTGGCCGATGGTTCGACGTTTCGCTTACACGATTCGCACATACAGGCGGCTTTGCCGTGATGAGTTCAAGGAGATCTACGATGCACAAGTTCTGGGTTTTGGCGGCTGCGGCGGTGTCGGCCACAATGGTTCCCGCCATCGCCGAGGCCGCGCCGGCTTTTTCGACCGCCAATGTCAACATGCGGTCCGGTCCGAGCACCCGTTATCCCGCCGTGGTGGTTGTGCCGGCAGGTACCCGCGTGAACATCGTCGGCTGCATGTCATCGGCCAACTGGTGCGACGTCTCCTTCTCCGGTTATCGCGGCTGGGTGTCGGGGTCGTATCTGCAGGCCAGCTACTCGCAGCGCCGTGTCTATGTCGGCCCCGAATACTATCGCCCGCTGGGCATTCCTTCGGTGACCTTCAGCATCGGGCGCTATTGGGATGATAATTATCGTGGCCGGGACTTCTACCGGGATCGCGACCGCTGGCGCGATGGCGACTACCGTCCGCGTGGTGACGACCGGCCGCGGTTCGACCGCGAACACCGGCGCAACGAGGAGCGTGCCCGCGACATTCGACGCGACAGCGACCAGCGGGCGCAGGAATTGCAGCGTGACCGTGACCGCCGCGAGGATCAGCGGCGCGCCGGTGGCCCACGCGACACCCGCAATCCGAATGCGTTCCAGCTCTTCTGCGGGCAGGACCCGAATTGCCGTGCCCGCCAGGGCAACTGACGCATCCCGTATATGATCCGGAAGGGCGCCCGACTGGCGCCCTTTTCTGTTGTCGTCACTTCTGGATGCGTTTTGCCAGGCCGTCGGTGATGCGTTTGGCCAGGGCCTCGTAATCGCCATCAAAGTGATGGCCTCCGGCAATCTCCTGCGTTTCCACCTTCGAGCCGACGAGGTCGCGGCAGGCATCGTCGTCTTCGTCTGAACCGTAGAAGCACTGGATCAGCGATGGAGAAATCTTGCGGATATCGTCCAGCGGGTCGTGGCCGGTGCTGGCAGCCTGGCCGAGCCAGCCTGATACCGAGACTTCATAATCCACCTGATGGGACAGGGCGAGCAGGCTGATCTGCGGCACGCGGGATTTCAGCTTGTCCGGCAGGCCGTTGAATGCAGCCGGGAGAATGTCGGCGCCGAAGGAATATCCGACCAGAAGCACATGATGGACGTTCCAGCGCTTGCCGTAGGTGTGGATAATCTCGGCCAGATCGCTGCTTGTCTGCTCGGGCGTGCGCTCGGACCAGAAGTAGCGCAGTGAATCGATGCCGACGACCGGGATGCCGGAGGACTGGAGCTGGCCGGCCACCTCGCTATCGAGGTCGCGCCAGCCGCCATCGCCGGAGTAGATCACCGCCATCGTATCGCTGGACGGGGTCGCATCGAGGATGGTCAGTGGCATTCCCAGCGGATTGTCGGTCTGGCTCTGGACCGCGATCAGTTCGTCGAGTGTGGCGGAAAATGTCGTGTCGGCAGCATCGGTGACGTCCCTGAGATCGATGTCGGGATGACTGGCAATCAATGATTGGACATGGTCCAGGCCGTCCCTCGGTGCCGTGTCGCTGACCAGGACCGTTGCCGGATCGGGCAGGTCGCCGTAGGTCAGGGCATATTGCATGCGGTCGCCGGCCTTGGTCTTTTCGGCTGGCGTGCACAACTGCTTTGCCAGCGGGATGCCGGCCTGCGGGTCGAGCGCCAATGTCTGGCCGATCGTGGCCTTGGGGGTCTGGGCGAGGATGGCCAGCGCCAGCGCGCCGCCTTCGCCGCGTCCGGCGATGATCGGCGGCAGGAAGGCGGCGTTGCCAGCCTTGCGCTGAAGCTGGTGACTGAGTGCCTCGATGTCGGACACCATGTAGATGCAGTCGCCCTGGTCCGTGGCAAGCGATGTCAGGTATTTCGGCGTGTCGATGCCGATGACGATCGCGCCATTGCCCTGCAACCGTTCGGCTTCCGCCTGATCGCCCGCCTGCCAGCCGGCGCCGTCCGACAGAAGGACAACGAGTGCCTTGGCGTCGTCATCGGGCAGGAGCGTGACCGGTGCCGGTATCATGCCGGTATCAAAAGGCGGCTCCTGCGCCAGGGCGGGCCCGGTCGACAGAAGCGGGAGGGCGAGCAGACATGCCTTGAGGATGGGGTTCATTTCTTCACCACGCCTTTCAGGCCGCCGCCGATCAGAAGCGTCGCATCGACGAGGGCCAGGATTGGGTTGAGACCGCCGGAGACGGCCAGATAGCGGGGCTGCCAGTCGGGATGGAATTTTGCCTTGAAGGCGCGCAGACCCTTGAAGTTGTAGAGCCGTTCGCCGTGTTCGTAGAATGTATTGGCAATGCGGTCCCAGACCGGCGCCACCTGGCGGCGCGACAGGCCGGAAAGCGGTGCCATGCCGAGATTGAAATGCTGGAAACCCTGGTCGCGCAGACGGGTGAGCAGGCTGATGAACAGATAGTCCATCGCGCCTTTCGGCGCATCGGGTGAAAACCGCATCAGGTCGATGGAGGCTTCCTCCTTGGTGTCGGTCAGCAGGATATTGGCGAAGGCGACGATACGGCCCTCGAAACGCAGGATCGCGACCGACTGGGACAGCATATAGGCATCGGTGAAGGCGCCGAGCGAAAAGCCCTTTTCCTTGGCGCGATGATGGGCGAGCCAGGCATCCGAGATCGCGCGAAGGTCTCCCAATAGGGCCGCGACATTTTCCGCCTCGACGATTTCGAACGTCAGGCCGTCGCGTTCCGCACGGGTGGCGGACTGGCGCAGGCCTGCCCATTTGCCACCTTTCAGATCAAAACCGGACAGGTCGACGACAGCGAGTTCGCCAAGCTTGAAGGCTTTCATGCCGGCATCGGCGATGGCCGGCAGCAGCACGGGCGAGGCCTGGTAGAATACCGCCCGGCAGCCGGCGGCGCGGGCGGTCTCGACGAACAGCCAGACCAGTTCGTTGCGCGAGGCCTTCGGTCCGATCGGATCGAGAAAGGCGATGAAGGACCGGCCCTGCTTGCCATACATCAGGAAGGCCTTGCCATCGGGTGAAAACATCACCGTCTTGTCGCCGGTGCGGACGAGATTGGCATCGGCGATCCCGTTGCTGTTCACCAACTCGACGGCAGACGCGATGTCCTGTTCGCCGGAGGGCAGAACGGCGTGGCTTGCCGGTCGCGTCAAGCTGAACAGGGCGATGGCACTGGAGGCAATGGCAAGCCCGAGGACTGCGCGCAGCGAACGGGGGGCTTCGGCGGAAAACTCGAATTGCCACCAGAGTTCGTGACTGTATTCGACGTCGCGGTAGACGAAGAGCAGGATGACGATGGCGCCGATGACCAGCACGGCCATGGCGAGAAGCCAGGATGTGGTCAAGGCCTGGCGCAGCGAGGCGGGGCGGATGAAAGCCCGGCGGCTGGACAGCAGGCCGACGAGAAGGACTGCCAGCATAGCCGCTTCGAAAACGGCAATTGCCTTGGCGATCGACAGCAACAGGGCGAGCAGCGACAGAGCCACAGCCGCCCACCAGGCGCCGTCGAGACGCTGAGACATGCCGCGGGCGACGACGATCAGCAGCAGGCCGGTCAGACTGGCGAGGAAATGCGCGCCTTCGACAAGCGGCAAGGGCAGGTAGCCGGACAGAATGTCCAGATTGGTGTCCGGTGTCGGCGTGACGCTCGACAGGATCAGCATGGCGCCGAGGACAAAGGCCAAGGTAGCCAGTAGTGGAGGCGCCAGCCGACCGGCTGTCCGGGCGATGCCGGCGGAGAGGGGGCTTGCTGCGACATGGCGCAGTTCGCTGACGGTGACCAGCAGAATGGCGATCAGGAGCGGCAGGACATAGTAGATCAGGCGATAGGCGACGAGGGCGGCGAGCACGGCGTCTGTGCCGATATGGCTGCCCAGCGTGGCGATCATCACCGTCTCGAAGACGCCGATGCCGGCCGGGACATGGCTGACGATGCCGATGCCGATGGCCACCGCATAGATGCAGAAAAATGCCGGCCAGCTGATGGCGGCTTCGGGAGGCAGAAGCACGTAAAGCACGGTTGCCGAAAAGGCGATGTCGAGCACGGTGACGAGAAACTGGCGCGACAGGGTGCGGCTGTCGGCCAGGCGAAGCGTCATTTTGCCGATCTTCAGGCCGTTGCGGCTGGCGGTGACCGAAAGGGTGCCGATGCCGATCAGAACGACGATTGCGCCGCCGAACAGCCATGCCGGGTCGAGCCCGATCAGCGGGGCGATCTCGCCCGACATGGGGATCAGGGCGAGTGACGTGATAATGGCGAGGCCAAGGGAGAAGGACAGGGTGACGAAGCCGACTATCCGGCCGATCTCGTCCGGCGCAAGGCCGGCACGGGAATAGGCCCGGTAGCGGATGGCGCCACCGGACAGTGCGCCGAAGCCGGCGACGTTGCCGACGGCATAGGCGCTGAAAGCCGTCAGGGCGACTTCGGCGATCGGGCGCTTGCGACCGATATAGGACAGGGCATTCAGGTCGTAGAAGCAGAGCGTGGCAAAGCTCAACGCGGTGAAGAGGGTGGCAAACAGGATCGAACCGGTGCCGGTTGCTTGCAGTCCACGGATGACGTCGGCATAGGTCACTTCCTCGGTCAGGCGGTAGATGGCAAAGCCGACCATGGAGAAAACGGCCAGCGTCAGCACAGCGGCTATCGGCTTTGCATGGCGGCTGAATGCGGAAGGGACGGGGAGGGCCAGGTCTTCGGGACTATTCGTTGCGTCCTGGTCGAGCTTGGAATTGTCGAGCGTTGGCTTCATGACAAGCGATCCGTTTTCATTTCAAGGCTTGCTGCAACCCGCTCCCAGCCAGGCACGTGATGGTTGGCGCTCGAATTCGTGCCAAATTATGGCAAAGTTTTTGCCCGATCCACGACAGAAAAGCGCCTGCAAGCGTACCAATACCGGCCCAAGTGGCCGTTGCGTGTGCCGCGCTTATTCGCTAAAAGCGCCGCAACCTGCCGGTTTCCAGAAAGACCGGTGTTTCTCCGCCGGGTTTCCGGCGTTTCTCAAGGGCATACGGTTCAAGTCTATGGCTCGCATTGTCATGAAGTTCGGCGGTACATCCGTCGCCAATCTCGAACGCATCCACAATGTCGCACGACATGTGAAACGTGAGGTGGATGCCGGCCACGAAGTGGCTGTCGTCGTGTCGGCGATGTCGGGCAAGACCAACGAGCTGGTCGACTGGGTGCAGAACATGCCGAAGGTCGCAGGTGCGGATTCGCCCTTCTACGATGCGCGCGAGTATGACGCGATCGTGGCCTCCGGCGAACAGGTGACATCGGGACTTCTTGCGATCGCGCTGCAGTCGATGGGCATCAATGCCCGCTCGTGGCAGGGCTGGCAGATCGCGATCAAGACAGACAATGCGCATGGCGCAGCCCGTATCCAGGAAATCGACGGTTCCGACATCGTGCGCCGCATGGGTGAAGGTCAGGTGGCCGTGGTCGCCGGCTTCCAGGGTATTGGCCCGGACAACCGGATCGCGACGCTCGGCCGGGGCGGTTCGGATACATCTGCGGTTGCGATCGCGGCGGGGCTGAAGGCTGACCGCTGCGACATCTATACCGATGTGGACGGCGTCTATACGACCGATCCGCGCATCGAACCCAAGGCGCGCCGCCTGAAGAAGGTGGCGTTCGAGGAAATGCTGGAAATGGCATCGCTCGGCGCCAAGGTTTTGCAGGTCCGTTCGGTGGAGCTGGCCATGGTTCACAAGGTCCGCACCTTCGTGCGCTCCAGTTTTGAAGATCCCGATGCGCCGGGCATGGGCGATCTGCTCAACCCGCCCGGCACGCTGATTTGTGATGAGGATGAGATCGTGGAACAGGAAGTCGTAACCGGTATTGCCTATGCCAAGGATGAAGCGCAGATCTCGCTGCGCCGGCTTGCCGACCGTCCGGGCGTTTCGGCTGCCATCTTCGGCCCGCTGGCCGAATCCCATATCAATGTCGACATGATCGTGCAGAACATTTCGGAAGATGGTACCCGCACCGACATGACCTTCACCGTGCCGTCCGGCGATGTCGACAAGGCGCTGAGGGTCCTGTCCGACAACAAGGACAAGATCGGCTATGACGTGGTCCAGAGCGAAAAGGGCCTGGTCAAGGTATCGGTCATCGGCATCGGCATGCGCAGCCATGCTGGCGTTGCGGCGACGGCCTTCCGGGCGCTGGCCGAGAAGGGCATCAACATCAAGGCGATCACCACGTCCGAGATCAAGATTTCCATCCTGATCGACGGTCCCTATGCCGAGCTTGCGGTTCGGACTTTGCATTCCTGCTACGGTCTGGATAAGAATTGATTCCATAGAGCGGTCGTTGATCCCGGGTGTCAGACATACCCGGGGCGGCCAGGCCGCCGACCAACCGGAAGTGGAGCCAATCCGCGATGAGAGACCTTTCAGCGGGTCCACGCGTGCTGCTCAAGCGGCTGCGCGAATTGATGGCAGAGCCGCTCGAGCCGCAGGAACGTCTTGACCAGATCGTTCGCCAGATCGCGAGCAACATGGTCGCGGAGGTGTGCTCCGCTTACGTGCTGCGCTCTGACGGCGTTCTCGAGCTTTATGCGACGGAAGGTCTGAACAAGGACGCGGTCCATCTGGCGCAGCTGAAGATGGGCCAGGGTCTCGTCGGCACGATCGCTGCCTCCGCGCAGCCACTCAACCTTTCCGATGCCCAGGCGCATCCCGCCTTCCGCTATCTTCCGGAAACCGGCGAAGAGATCTATCATTCCTTCCTCGGCGTGCCGATCCTGCGCGCCGGCCGGAGCCTCGGTGTTCTCGTCGTGCAGAACAAGGCGCAGCGCAACTATCGTGAAGACGAGCTCGAAGCGCTCGAAACCACGGCCATGGTGCTTGCCGAAATGATCGCCACCGGTGAACTGAAGAAGATTACCCGTCCCGGCCTCGAACTTGACCTGACGCGACCTGTGACCATCGATGGCGACAGCTATTCGGAAGGCATCGGCCTTGGTTATGTCGTGCTGCACGAGCCGCGCATCGTCGTCACCAACCTGCTCAACGAAGATACCGAGACGGAAATCCGCCGGCTGGCCGATGCGCTCGGCTCCTTGCGCATCTCGATCGACGACATGCTGTCGCGGCGGGAAATCTCCATGGAAGGCGAGCATCGCGACGTGCTCGAGACCTATCGCATGTTCGCCCATGACCAGGGCTGGGTGCGGCGCATGGAGGAGGCGATCAACAACGGCTTGACGGCGGAAGCGGCGGTCGAAAAGGTCCAGAGCGACACGAAGGCGCGGATGATCCGACTGACGGATCCCTATCTGCGCGAACGCATGCATGATTTCGACGACCTGGCGAACCGCCTGCTGCGACAGCTGACCGGTTTTTCGCCGCGCAGTGCTGCCGAGGGTTTTCCCGCCGATGCGGTGATTTTTGCCCGTGCCATGGGGGCTGCCGAACTGCTCGACTATCCGCGCGCCAATCTGCGCGGACTGGTTCTGGAAGAGGGGGCAGTGACCAGTCATGTGGTGATCGTGGCGCGCGCGATGGGCATCGCGGTGGTCGGACAGGCTGCGGGGGCCGTGGCCCTGGCGGAAAACGGCGATCCGGTGATCATTGACGGCGTCGATGCCAAGGTGCATATCCGCCCGGTCGCCGACCTGCAGAAGGCCTATGAGGAAAAGGTGCGGCTGCGCGCCCGGCGCCAGGAACAGTTCCGCGCCCTGCGCGATGTCGAGCCGCTGACCAAGGATGGCCAGCGGATCAAGCTGCAGATGAATGCCGGCCTGCTTGTCGACCTGCCGCAACTGGCCGAATCCGGGGCCGACGGGATCGGTCTGTTTCGGACCGAGCTGCAGTTCATGATTTCCTCGACCATGCCCAAGGGCGAGGAGCAGGAAAGCTTCTACCGGAGTGTGCTGAAGCAGGCGAATGGCAGGCCGGTGACATTTAGGACCCTGGATATCGGCGGCGACAAGGTCGTCTCCTATTTCCGCTCCCAGGAAGAGGAAAATCCGGCGCTTGGCTGGCGCGCGATCCGGCTGTCGCTGGATCGGCCGGGCCTCTTGCGCATCCAGCTCAGGGCGCTGTTGAAGGCGGCCGCCGGTGCCGAGCTGAAGATGATGCTGCCGATGGTGACCGAAGTTGCTGAAATCCGCGCGGTGCGCGAATTGATGCAGAAGGAAGTCCAGTATATCTCGAAGTTCGGCCATCCCTTGCCGAAGAAGCTGCAGTTCGGGGCGATGCTCGAAGTGCCTGCCCTGCTGTGGCAGCTCGACGAACTGATGGAGGAGGTCGACTTCGTCTCTGTCGGCTCGAACGATCTCTTTCAGTTTTCCATGGCGGTGGATCGTGGCAATGCGCGGGTTGCCGATCGTTTCGACGTTCTGGGACGGCCGTTCCTGCGCATCCTGCGCGACATCGTCCGAGGTGCTGATCGCAACAACACGCCGGTGACGCTGTGCGGCGAGATGGCCGGCAAGCCGCTTTCGGCCATGGCGCTGCTTGGTATCGGCTTCCGCTCGATCTCGATGTCACCGACGGCAATCGGGCCGGTTAAGGCAATGCTGCTGGGGCTTGATGTGTCGAAGCTGTCTGTGGAACTTGAAGCGGCGCTTGACGACCACCGTTCGCTTGTGCCACTGCGCGACCTGTTGGTCCGCTTTGCGGAAGACAATAATATTCCCGTCTAAAGCAATAAAAAAACTGGAGTAAAGGGTGGCGAAGCTTCCTGTCGAGAAAATGCGCGAGCTCGAGCGCCGGTTTGGCGAGATCGAAGCGCGAATGTCGGCAGGACCGGCAGCCGACGTCTACGTCAAGCTTGCCTCGGAATATTCCGAACTCGAGCCGGTGGTGAAGAAGATCCGCGAGTATCAAGCGGCGACCGCCGAAGAGGCCGATCTTCGCAGCATGTTGAGCGACAAGGGCACCGATCGCGAGATGCGCGACCTGGCCGAAATGGAACTGCCCGACGTACAGGCACGGCTCGAGACGCTCGGTACCGAAATGCAGATCCTGCTTCTGCCGAAGGATGCGGCCGACGAGAAGAGTGCGATCCTGGAAATCCGTGCCGGCACCGGCGGTTCCGAAGCTGCCCTGTTTGCCGGCGACCTGTTTCGCATGTACGAGCGCTTTGCCAGCACCAAGGGCTGGAAAGTCGAGGTGTTGTCCTCCAGCGAAGGCGATGCCGGCGGCTTCAAGGAAATCATCGCGACGGTCACCGGCCGGGGCGTGTTTTCCAAGCTGAAGTTCGAGTCCGGCGTTCACCGGGTGCAGCGCGTTCCCGATACCGAGACGCAAGGGCGTATCCATACCTCGGCGGCGACCGTTGCCGTCCTGCCCGAAGCGGAAGACATCGACATCGAGGTCCGTGCCGAAGATATCCGCATCGACACGATGCGCTCGTCAGGCGCCGGCGGCCAGCACGTCAACACGACCGATTCGGCGGTTCGCATTACCCACCTTCCGACCGGGCTGGTGGTGACATCCTCGGAAAAATCGCAGCATCAGAACCGCGCGAAAGCCATGCAGGTCCTGCGTTCGCGACTGTACGACATGGAGCGCCAGAAGATCGACAATGAACGGTCTGCCGACCGCAAGAGCCAGGTCGGTTCCGGCGACCGCTCCGAGCGTATCCGCACCTATAATTTCCCGCAGGGTCGGGTCACCGATCACCGCATCAACCTGACGCTCTACAAGCTGGACCGGATGATGGAAGGCGATATCGACGAAGTGGTCGATGCGCTGATCAACGACTATCAGGCCGGGCAGTTGGCGCAGCTGGGTGAAAGCCTGTGACCGGCGCGGTGGTGACTTGCCAGGGTCTGATCCTGGAAGCCCGCCGCCGTTTCGAGGCCGAGGGTATCCCTGACGCCGCAACCGATGCAAAGGTGCTGGTGTCCAGCCTGCTTGGCCTCAGCCAGACGGACCTGGTTCTGCGCGGCGATCAACCTGTGGACGACGCATTGCTCGCCGTCGTCGAGCAGGCGATCGTGCGACGTCTGGCGCGTGAACCGGTGCACCGCATTCTCGGCAAGCGCGACTTCTATGGATTGGAACTGGGCCTGTCGGCGGGCACATTGGAACCGCGTCCCGACACGGAAGTGCTGGTGGATGCCGTGCTGCCGCATCTTCGTCATATCGTCGAAGCAAGAGGCTCGGCCGAGGTCGTCGATCTTGGCACCGGCACCGGTGCGATCGCCTTGGCCTTGCTTGCCGAATGTCCCGAGGCGCGGGCGATCGGCGTCGATATTTCGCGAGACGCCCTGGCGACCGCGGCCCGAAACGCAGAGCACAACGGATTGGCGCAACGCTTCGAGGGCAGGGAGAGCATCTGGTTCGAACAGGTGCCGGAAAAGTTCGATCTGATCGTCTCGAATCCGCCTTATATCCGCAGCGATCTGCTGCTGACGCTCGATCCGGAAGTTCAGGTTTTTGATCCTGCGGCCGCGCTCGATGGCGGAAAAGACGGTCTTGACGCTTACCGGGCAATTGCCGAGCATGCATTGGCGCATTTGCACGGACATGGGCTGATCGGTCTCGAGATCGGATGGGACCAACGCGAGGCTGTCACGCAAATATTTGAGAAAAAAGGTTTTTCTCTCGTTGAAGGACGCAAGGACCTGGGCGGGAACGACAGGGTTCTGGTCTTCGCGGTCGGCAATTCCTGATCGTTTTGCTGCGCTTGCTAAGGATAATTCCGATAAACAAAGAAAAATGCTTGGTTTTCCGAATGAAGAGAGATAGCTTGCGGGCACGCAACGGGTGACGGAGAAAGAACGAAAGATTCGTTCCTGTCTGGGTCGGCTTCGACAATGGTTCGCTCGATGAACCTCACGAAGCGAAAAAGACCGATGCGTGAATCAGTTAACTTGACTCTCACCAGCGGCGAGCAAGCCGACGGCGCAGTCTGCGGACAGCGCGCGGAGACTTGGTCCGGTTTGATCAAAGCCGATGGCGCAGCCATTTATCAGCACAACAAAGACATTCAGGTGATTCATCTATGAGGCCAGGACAGCAGAATAAGCGTGGTCGAGGGCGTAACAATAGCGGCGGCGGTGGTAGCAGTGGCGGCGGCGGCGGCGGTGGCAACTTCAACCGCAAGGGCCAGAACCCGTTGACCCGGTCCTATGACAGCTCCGGTCCTGACGTAAAGATCCGTGGCACAGCTCAGCATATTGCCGAAAAGTACCAGAACCTCGCACGGGACTCGCAGAGTGCCGGCGACCGCGTCATGGCTGAAAATTATCTTCAGCATGCTGAACACTACAACCGCATCATTGCTGCCGCCCAGGCGCAGATGCAGGAGCGGTTCCAGCGCGAAGACCGCAACGACTACAATGATCGTGACGGCGATGATGGCGAAGGCATGGATGAGGGCGGCTCGCAGGGCCATCAAGGCCACCAGAGCCACCAGCCGCAGGAATTTGCCGGAAGCGGTCCGCAGCCGGTGATTGAGGAAATGCCGGCCGAGGCCGTTGCCGCTGCTGCCGAAAGTGCAGCCGAGGCAAGCCCCGCCGGCGAGCGCCAGCCGCGCCGCCGCAATACCACCAATCGTCCCCGTCGCCAGCCGCGCCGCGCGGCCGGTTCGGAAGAGGGTGGTGAAAACGGCGAAGGTGGCGATGGCGGAGACACGCCGGCTCTGGCCGAAGTGACCGAGTAAGACCACTCGCGGTCGCGACGAGAGATCGTCGCTGCATCGAAGCCAAATTGACGAATGCAAAACTCCGGGCCTTGTCCCGGAGTTTTTCGTTTAAATGCCTCTTTAAACGGCAAATTTAACCCCCCATATCTCCGTCAACGGAGTGGTTATCCGCTTCAGGGCTCGCCTATCTGGGGGCCCGATCCTCAACAGCCGGGTTGTGCCGAATGCGGGCAGCACGGGAAACGGAGAGTGGCAAATGAACATCGAAAAATATTCCGAGCGGGTTCGTGGCTTCTTGCAGTCGGCGCAGACCTATGCGCTGTCGGAGGGCCACCAGCAATTCACCCCCGAACATGTGCTGAAGGTCCTGCTCGACGACGACCAAGGCATGGCATCGTCGCTGATCTCGCGCGCCGGTGGCGATCCCAAAGCCATCCGACTGGCCAATGATGCTGCCCTGGCTAAATTGCCGAAGGTGTCGGGTGGCGATGGACAGGTCTATCTGGCAGCGCCGCTGGCCAAGGTGTTTTCGACCGCGGAAGATGCGGCCAAAAAGGCCGGCGACAGTTTTGTCACGGTCGAAAGGCTGTTGCTTGCGCTTGCGATCGAATCCTCGGCTTCGACCTCGGCCAGCCTGAAGAAGGGTGGCGTGACGGCGAATGGCCTGAACCAGGTGATCAACGAGGTCCGCAAGGGCCGGACCGCCGACAGCGCCAATGCCGAACAGGGCTTCGACGCCTTGAAGAAATACGCCCGTGACCTGACCGCGGAAGCGCGGGACGGCAGGCTCGACCCGGTCATCGGCCGTGACGACGAAATCCGCCGGACGATCCAGGTCCTGTCGCGGCGGACGAAGAACAATCCCGTGCTGATCGGTGAACCCGGCGTCGGCAAGACGGCGATTGCCGAAGGCTTGGCACTGCGCATCGTCAATGGCGACGTGCCGGAAAGCCTGAAAGAGAAAAAGCTGATGGCGCTGGACATGGGCTCGCTGATTGCGGGTGCCAAGTATCGCGGCGAGTTCGAGGAGCGGCTGAAGGCGGTTTTGAACGAGGTGCAGTCCGAAAACGGCGAGATCATCCTGTTCATCGACGAGATGCACACGCTGGTCGGCGCCGGCAAGGCCGATGGCGCGATGGATGCGTCGAACCTGCTGAAGCCGGCTTTGGCGCGTGGCGAGTTGCATTGCGTCGGGGCGACGACCCTCGACGAATATCGCAAGCATGTCGAGAAGGATGCGGCCCTTGCCCGGCGCTTCCAGCCGGTCATGGTCGACGAGCCGACGGTCGAGGACACGATTTCGATCCTGCGCGGGCTGAAGGAGAAATACGAGCAGCACCACAAGGTCAGGATCTCGGATTCGGCGCTGGTTGCAGCGGCGACCTTGTCAAACCGCTATATCACCGACCGTTTTCTGCCGGACAAGGCGATCGACCTGATGGACGAGGCCGCCTCGCGCCTCAGGATGCAGGTGGATTCCAAGCCTGAAGAGCTCGATGAACTCGACCGCCGGATCATGCAGCTGAAGATCGAGCGCGAAGCGTTGAAGAAGGAAACCGACACGGCGTCCGTCGATCGGCTGAAGCGGCTCGACACCGAGCTGACCTCGATCGAGGAACAGGCCGATGCGCTGACGGCGCGCTGGCAGTCGGAAAAGCAGAAGCTTGGCCTCGCCGCGGATCTGAAAGGCAAGCTCGAAGAGGCGCGCAACGAACTGGCGACCGCCCAGCGCAAGGGTGAGTTCCAGCGGGCGGGCGAGCTGACCTACGGTGTCATTCCGGATCTCGAAAAGGCGCTGGCTGCCGCCGAAGCGCAGGACGGTTCGAGCAATGCCATGGTGCAGGAAGTCGTGAACCCCGATGCGATTGCGCATGTGGTGTCGCGCTGGACCGGCATTCCGGTCGACAAGATGCTCGAAGGCGAGCGCGACAAGTTGCTTCGCATGGAAGACGAGCTGGCGAAATCGGTGGTCGGCCAGGGCGATGCCGTGCAGGCTGTGTCGCGTGCGGTGCGCCGGGCACGGGCCGGCCTTCAGGATCCGAACCGGCCGATCGGCTCGTTCATTTTCCTTGGGCCGACCGGCGTCGGCAAGACCGAGCTGACCAAGTCGCTGGCGCGCTTCCTGTTCGATGACGAAACCGCGATGGTCAGGCTCGACATGTCCGAATACATGGAAAAGCACTCGGTCTCGCGGCTGATCGGGGCACCTCCGGGCTATGTCGGTTATGACGAAGGTGGCGCATTGACCGAAGCGGTCAGGCGCAAGCCCTATCAGGTGGTCCTGTTCGACGAGATCGAAAAGGCGCATCCGGATGTGTTCAACGTGCTGTTGCAGGTGCTCGACGACGGACGCCTGACCGATGGCCAGGGTCGCACCGTCGACTTCAAGCACACGATCATCATCATGACCTCCAATCTCGGGGCGGACTACCTGACCGGGCTTGGCGAGAACGAGGATGTCGATGTCGTGCGCGACCAGGTTATGGATGTGGTCAAGGCGTCGTTCCGGCCGGAATTCCTCAACCGTGTCGACGAGATCATCCTGTTCCACAGGCTGCGGCGCTCGGAAATGGGCGCGATCGTCGATATCCAGATGAAGCGTCTTGTGTCGCTTCTGGCGGAGCGCAAGATCGACATCGATCTGGCACCGGATGCGCGCACCTGGCTGGCCGACAAGGGCTATGATCCGGTCTATGGCGCAAGACCGCTGAAGCGGGTGATCCAGAAATACCTGCAGGATCCGCTGGCCGAACAGATCCTGTCGGGCCAGGTGCTCGACGGGGCCAAGGTGGGCATTGCGGCGGGATCCGACCGACTGCTGATCTCGCCGGAAAAGCCGGTCAGCGAAGCCGCCTGATCAGGCATCATGCACGCGAACGAAAAATGGCGGCCGCTGGCCGCCATTTCTGTCTCGACTGATGTCTGGCCAACAACCGGGCCTGCCGTTTCCCAACGCAAAACCGGTCCCCAGTTTTGCTGGAATTGCTCTATTTGCTGGCGACCTGGGCCGGTTTGCCGCCGGTCAGCAGCAGGGCATCGATGCGCTGGCGCTCGACTTCGAAACGGGCAAGAGGCTCGCCGTCCAGCGCCTTGCCGCCCGGCAGGCGCACCTTCATCGCATCGACCTTGGTGCCATTGACGATCAGTTCGTAATGCAGATGCGAGCCGGTCGACGAGCCGGTCGAGCCGACAAAGCCGATAACCTGTCCCTGGGTGACCTTGGCGCCGGGCACGACGCCCTTGGCGATGCCGCTCTGGTGGTTGTAGGAGGAAACATAACCGTTGGCGTGGCGCACGAGGGTCTGGTTGCCATAGCCCGATGCCCAGCCGGCCTTTTCCACCACACCATTGCCGGAGGCGATGATCGGCGTGCCGCGCGGTGCGGCCCAGTCGACACCGGTATGCATGCGCGAATAACCGAGGATCGGATGGCGGCGCATGCCAAAGCCCGAGGTGAAGCGGCCATTGGGCACTGGATTGCGCAACAGGAACTGCCGGATGCTTTTGCCGTTTTCATCGAAATAATCGATCGAGCCGTCTTCCGGGTTCTGGAAGCGGTAGAAGGTGGTAATCGTATCGCCGAACCGGGCGCGGACGAAGAGCAGTTCGGATTCCGCCGTTGCCCTGCCTTCGTCGTCCATGACAGAGAAGAAGGCCTCGAGTGTGTCGCTCGGTTTCAACTGGGCCTGGAAGTCGACATTGGCGGCGAGCAGGCGGACGATCAGCGCCGTCAGTTCCTGGCTCATGCCGTAGGACAGTGCGGCACGGTAGATGCCGTCATAGACACGCGGCAGATCGCGACTGGCCAACGCTGCCGGGGCATTGTCATCAAAGGCACCGCTGACGGCGGCCAGTTCCGGCGGTTCGCTGCCGCGGACCATACGACCAGCGTCGTTGACGGCGAGCGTCACGACATGTTCGGTCTTGCGATAGAGCGAGACCCGCACCAGGCGCACTTCGTCGCCGCGCTGGATCAGGCCGATGCGCAGTACGTCACCCTCGACAAGTGTCGGCGGGCCGGTGAAGGGCGCGAGTTCGCGGGCGACATCCTCGGCCTTGGCGGTCGGATAGCCGGATGCCGTCATCAGGGCAACAACGGTCTGCTGGCGCCTGACCGGCAGTACGTCATCGGCGAATTCCGGGGTGAGCGGCGTTACGATTTCCGGCTCGGCAACGCTCATATTCTCTTCGACGACACGAGCCGAAATGCCAACGCCGAGATTGAGTTCGTCGTCATCACTGTCGAAGCGACGCGGATCGATATAGGACAGCGCCGCGACCTGGCTGTTGCCGTCGGTGAGAACGGAGCCGTTCGAGCGGACGTTTTCCTCAACCTCGTCGAAACTCATCTCGCCGGCCAGCGGCACGTTGGGCATGGCCGGAAAGGGCGTCGATTTCAGCACGACCTCGGATTCGACATCTGAGCCATAGAGCGTGCCCGTGCGGTTGGCGACGGGCGGGTTCTTCTGGTCGGTGGCAAAGATCGACAGCGGATCGAAGGGCGGATAGCGTTCCTGAACCTGGTAATCGGCGGCGAGCGCCATCTTCACATGGGCGAAGGGCTGCTTGCGCACCACCTCGCGCTCGCCGTCGAGAAGGACGGTCGGCACTTCGAGAATGGCCTTGTCGACCGGCCGGGCGGCGATCTTCGGTCCGAACAGGCGGGCGCCGCGGCTGACATCCTGCGCTTCATCGGCCGCATCGCCATCGGGCGGCATGACGGCATAGGCTTCGGCCGGGATCGCCAGCTGCTGGCGACCATCGAGGGCGGCAAACAGGGCAACACCCATCAGGATGCAGGAGGTGATGCCGGTGAGGAAGGTGCCGGACAGCCAGCGCAAGGAAATCTCGCGGCGGTCCGGCGCACGAAACCCGTCCGCCAGGATCGGCGGTTCACTTCCGAGCGACCGGATCATGTCGCGATCGTTCGTCATGCCTTCAGCTTATCCAATTCGTGGCCATCCTCGGTGGGCCCCGGTGATGTGGGGGCGATCGGGTGTTGTCGGGCGCAGACATCTCTCATGTTTCGGCGGTTGAGGTCAAATTCGGCGCATGACAGCGCCTGCTTCGTTCTTCCCGCCTGGCCCTTCCTGACCGGCAAATAAGGAATTAGCGCGGCAGGCGCGTGATCACACATACGCACGCACAAATACGCGCACATGGGGACGAGCAGGACCCGGCCGGTTCCGCGTGGTTCTAGGGGTCGATGGGATGCTTTCGGGCGATGGTTTCATCGGC
>NZ_AHZC01000415.1 GCF_000247475.1 Rhizobium sp. PDO1-076
TTAATCTGCGCTTCGGCCTTGCGGAAGGGTTCTTTTCCGTCTGCGTCAATGTCGCGGCACTGCTGGGCGCATGGCATATGTGGGACCGCCTGCGCATAAGCTACCCCGCATTGCTGCTCTATCTGATCCTGATCATGGGCATCAACGGCATGGTGATGACCCGCGACCTGTTCAACCTGTTCGTATTTCTTGAGATCGTCTCGATCGGCACCTATGGCCTTCTGGGCCTTCAGCGCACACCGCAAGCCCTGGCCGCGAGCTTCAAGTATATCATGGCGACGGTGATTGCCTCCTCGTTCTTTCTGCTGGGGGCCGCACTTCTCTATCATGTCACCGGAACGCTCAATATTGACGACATGATCGCCAACCGGGCGTTGATCTCCGGGCCGATCGGAGCAACCGCGCTGTTGTTCGTGCTGGCCTGCCTGGTGGTTGAATTGAAGCCGTTCCCGGCCAATGGCTGGGGGCTGGATGTTTACGAGACGGCCGATAGCGGGGTTGCCGCGCTTGTCTCGGGAGGCGTGTCTGCCGGCGTGTTCTTTGCCCTTTACAAGCTGCTACCGCTGTTTGAGAACCATCTCGACATTCTTGCCCTCTGCGGTGGAATAACATTTCTGTTTTCCAATCTGGTCGGGCTTCAGCAGACCAATGTCCAACGAATGCTCGGTTATTCCTCGATCGCGCAGATGGGACTGCTCACCCTCGCTCTGTCGCTGATGCAGCAGTTCGGTGCGCAGGAAACATTGCCGCTTGTGGTCGGCGGCTTGTTCATCAACCATCTCTTTGCCAAGGCGGGGTTGTTCTGGCTTGCCGGCGTGGTCGGGCGCAAGGATATTGATGGCTGGTCCGATATTGCCGGACGACCTTTGCTTCTCGGCGTCTTTGCTCTGCTTTTGGTGGCAATTTCCGGCTTGCCGCCATTTCCCGGTTTCTGGGCGAAATGGGAACTCATCATGCAGGTCGCCAGAGGCGAACGTTATATCTGGATCGTGGTCATCCTTGCCGGCTCCCTGCTGGAGGCTGCCTATATGTTCCGCTGGTTCAAGCAGGCCATGCGTTCGGTCACCGGAGGCGTTCCGGTTGCGCTTGGTCTCGGCCGCATGCTGCCAGTGCTGGGATGCGCCGTGCTGCTCACTGCAGGCGGTTTTGCGGCGGCCGGTCTTTCCGGTGCGGCCTCCCCATCTCTTGTTGCCCCGCTTTGTATCGGCGCTGGCCTCTATATTCTCGACGGGCTTCCTGGCCGGGCCAAGTGCCTTTTGATGTTACTTACCGTTTTCCTGGGCGCGCGCTGGATTCTGGATGATGTCTCGGGCATCAACGCCTTGTTCGCTGCAGTCCTGATCACTGGCGGTCTGATTATCGGATCGTCCGGTTTCTATCGCCCGGACGCGCGTCCCGGATTTTACCCGATGATGACAATTCTGCTGCTGTCGATCGCCAGTTTGCTGCAGTCATCAACCAGTCTCGAATTCTTCTTCCATTGGGAAATCATCACCCTGTCTTCCTATTTCCTCATTACCCTCGGGCGCGGCGCCCATCCTTACGCTTTGCAGTTCCTGCTGTTTTCGCTTGTGTCGGCGTTCTGCCTGCTTGCCGGGTTTGGGATCGCAACAGGTGCCAATGGCACGACGGCACTGTCTGCATTCGCCACCGCCGGTCCCGCAGCCGCGCCGGCCTTCCTGCTTCTGGCAGGCGGCTTTCTGATCAAGGCGGGCGCTGTCGGCGTTCATGTCTGGTTGCCCGGTGCCTATGCCGAGGCGGATGACGACCTGTCAGCTATGCTCTCGGCCGTCATCAGCAAGATTGCAGTCTTCGGTCTGTTCATGACCACTTATCTTGCCATTCGCTCCGAGGTCGGGCTCGAACTGGCACATTTCATGGGGTGGATCGGTCTGCTCACGACAATTGCCGGTGCGGTCATGGCGCTTCAGCAGAACGATATGAAGCGCATGCTGGGCTATTCCAGCATGAGTCAGATCGGTTACATTATCACTGCGATCGCTCTGATGAGCCATCTCGGCTGGGTGACAGCGTTTTATCTTGTCGCCAACCACCTGATGGTCAAGGGCATCCTGTTTCTCGCCGTCGCCGGGATCGTGCTCAGGACGGGGACAAGACTGCTGGATCAGACCGGCGGGCTTGCAGGGAAGATGCCTTTCACGTTTGCCGCCGTGGTCATCGCGTTGATTTCGATGTCGGGGCTTCCGCCTTTGGCCGGCTTCGGAGGCAAGTGGCTGCTGATCAGCGCGATGATGGAGAAAGGTTGGTCCGGCCTGGCGATCATGGCCGCCGTGGCGACATTCCTTGGATTTCTGTACATGTTTCGCTTGTTCCATGCGGTGTTCTGGGCGCCGTCCGCAGTCGGCAGAAGCGACCTCAAGGAGGCGCCATTGCCGATTTTGCTGCCGCAGTTTGTGCTGGTGGCCGGCATACTGGTGCTGTCGTTTTTTCCCAAGTTGGTCATGGAGCCGGTATCGAAGGCCGTCGACCCGCTTTTCGCGTCCACCTTGGTCTGGGAGGGCATGTCGCTTGAGAGCATCTATGCCTATTGGAACCCTTTGCCCGTCATGGCTGTGACCGTCGCGGCGACAGTGCTTCTTCTTCTGGTGTTCATGCTGCTCTACTGGATTGGCCGTGGCCGTGGCCGTTCTGCTTCTGCCGGTGTGACGCGTTTCTACGGCTTCTACCGTGCGGTCTTCACACCTCTGGTAACGCCGCTTGCCAATGCATTCTGGGATGGCGTCTCCGGGCTCACCCTTGGCGCGGGCGGGCTTGTGCGCAAGATCTATACCGGCAATGGCCAGACCTATGCGCTTCATGTCCTCTACTATGTCATCGCGCTGTACGCGCTTGGAACATTCGGGTTTGGCCCTGGGACGCCGTAAGAGCGGGTTATCGGGCGGCGACCGCGTTTGCCATGCCGCCCAGGATCCTGGCCGGCAGGAAGATCACCAGCGATGCTGCGCCTTCGACGACCGAGGCACTGTCGCCGATCAATGTCTGCGTTGCCGGAGCCTGTTCTTCGCGGAGCAGGTTGCGCATCAGATCGTTGTTGTTGACCACATCCATGAGCGTCTGTGAACTGGCGAAGACATTGTGTCTGCCACCATCAAGGTCAGAGGCGTCGATCACCGCAATTTCCTTCTGCTGAAGCATGGCGATGTCCGAACCGCTGCCGACACGAGGATGTCCACCTGTCAGGCGTCGGGAAATTCCAAGAGCACGATCGCGCCTCGAAACGATGATAGTGAAGGGCTTGGGAAGTTTTCCGATATCGCGAACCTGGCTCTGGAAAACGTCGACATCGATGTCCGGCGCCGCCAGCACCACGCCGCCCAATCTGTCGAGGCTGCTGCGGCGACCGGTGACGGCCAGATCGCGTAGGGCCTCGGTCACCACATAGGCTCCCATCGAATGGCCGACCAGGATCACCCTGTTCGCTTTCGTCCTTGAGGCGATCTCGATAGTTTCGGCAAGTCCCGCCCGACCGACAAGCGCGCTGTCCCTGTCGAAGACGTAGAGCGGAAGTGCACCGCCCGATGGCCACGCGTAATGCAGGGCAACCGCGTTGATGTTGTAGTCATGCACAATCTGGGCGTTCCGAAAAATGCTATCGGCAAAATTGTTGTTGTAGCCGTGCACGAAGATGAAGATTTCCCGATCTTTCGGCGCCCGGGTCGCCAGCGCCGCGTTGAGCTGGGCAATGAACTGTTTGCGCTGCTCGATCGGCTGGTATTCGCGGGCGGTAAAGTGGCGGGACGGATCCGGTGTTCGGCCTGTCTTTTCGACATGCCCTGGTATGTGGTTTTCGGGAATGCCGATTTCGAACCGGGCAAAGTTCAGCTTCAACGATCGCCCTGCGGAATAGGGAAGGCCCGGATTGTCCGACCGGGCCCGCGTCGTCGCCAGATAGATTGTTTCCGTTGTTTTCGGATCTCTGCCAGCCGGCCCATCGAGACCGAGGACCGCACGCGGTCCACCGCAGCCTGTCAACGAAATCAGGATGATCAGAAGGACACACAAACGCATGAAACAGCATCCGTCTCGTATTTGCAGAGAAGCTAACGAATTTATGTGCAGCAAAGGCGCAAGTAGACAACGGCTGCCTGGAGAGTTTTTGTATCTTTCCGGCCGGGAAGAAAGCAAGTGTGCTTTCATGGCCACGCGGAAATGCGGTGCATCCATATAAATGGCTGTAGTACACACGATTTTATCGGCGTTGAAATCTGTACGCTGTGCCTGTTTGCGGGATTCTATGCTGATCACTTCGCATCTTGAACAGCACTATAGTGCCCTAGCGAGGTCTCCGTTTTTACTCCGTGAGCCATCGTCATGAATATGTAAAGCGTTGAACGGGAGCAGCATGACTTCGGTTTCCATACAGAGTTCAGGCGGTTGCGGTGCGGATTGTGTTGCGGAGCCCGGACGGATGCATCTGTTGATCTCCGTTTCAACGAACCATCTCTGGATTGTTCAGGCCGCCGATCATTTCGTGTCTCCTGCAACGCGGCTTCAATGCTCGGCGGTAGCCGTGAGCCACCTGCCGCGTGGGGGAGGGGCTGCGCCGCATGTCCGTGACGCGGCTCTGCCGGGAAGCAATTTCGCAAGCCAAATCAAACGTCTTGAACCAACGACCCACACGTGACGGCCATGCCGTTACATCGAAATGCATATGGGGAATTCTTTCATGAAAACACGTGTCTCAACGTCGGAGTATAAGGTGTTCCTGGGTCCGGCGGCGGTGGCCTTGACGGCCATGCTCCTGGTTGGCTGCCAGGGAGAAGACGAGGGCGCAGAATTGCCGCCACGGCCGGTCAAGACGATCGCCGTCTCCTTCAGCCCTGAGGATACATTCGGTTCGCTGGTTGGCGAAATCAGGCCCGTTGTCGAGACAAGTTTCAGTTTCCGTCAAGGCGGCGAGATCCGCGAGCGCGATGTCGAGGTCGGAGACCTGGTCGAGGTCGGTACGGTGCTGGCTCGCCTCGATGCAGAAGACGCCCAGGACGCATTGCGCAAGGCGGAAGCAAACCTGTTTTCGGCGGAAGCCCAGTTCCAGAATGCGGATATCTCGCGCGCACGCCAGCAGCAGCTATATCCGCGGACCACGACCCGCCAGGCTCTCGACAATGCGATCGCCCAGGCCAGCATGGCGCAGGCGGGAGTGGATGCTGCCAAGGCCGGATTGCGGATCGCCCAGACCAATCTCGACAATCGCGTGCTCAAGGCCAATGCGGCCGGCGTCGTGACTGCGACAGGCGGTGAGGTCGGCCAGGTCGTTGGCGGTGGACAGATGGTCGTTCGTGTCGCCCAGCTTGGCGCGCGCGACGCGGTCTTCGAGGTTCCCGAGGCAACGATACAGACAACCGGTGGTCAGGCGCGTGTCGATGTTCAGTTGCTGAGCAACCCGTCCAGCAAGGCGACCGGAGCCGTCCGCGAAATTTCGCCGACGGCCAATCCCATTACCCGCAATTTCACCGTCCGCATCGGGCTTGACGCTGCGCCGGATGACTTCCGCTTCGGCAGTGCCGTCCGCGGCACGATCCGCCTTGCCGGTGCACCGGCGGCACGGCTGCCGATGACTGCGCTGTTCAACCAGAACAATGAGACGGCTGTCTGGCTGGTCGATGCAGCCTCGAACACCACCAAGTTGGTACCGGTCGAGGTCCATCGTTTCGATACGCAGGATTTCCTCGTCACCAAGGGGCTGGCGAGTGGCGATCAGGTCGTGGTCGCCGGCGTCCAGCAGCTTCGTCCCGGAATGCCGGTTCGCCTTCTGGAAGGAAGCGCGAAATGAACGAAGGATTCAATCTGTCTGAATGGGCGATCCGGCGCCAGAGCCTCATCGTCTTTCTCGTTGTCATCAGCGCCATTGCCGGCATTGTCTCCTATGTCAATCTCGGCCGTGACGAGGATCCGGATTTCACCTTCAAGACGATGATCGTTTCGGCCGCCTGGCCGGGAGGCACGATCGAGCAGACTGTCGAACAGATCACGGACAGGCTCGAGCGGACGCTGGAGGAGGTGCCGAACCTCGACAACCTGCGCAGCCTGACCACCGCCGGTCAGTCGATCATCTATGTAACCCTCGACGACTCGACGCCGCCGGATCAGGTGGGCGAAAGCTGGTATCAGACCCGCAAGAAGGTCGGCGACATGCAGGGCACGTTGCCGGCAGGGGTTCGCGGGCCGTTCTTCAACGATGACTTCGGCGATACATTTGGCATCATCTACAGCCTGTCATCCGAAGGGTTCAGTGATCGGGAAGTGCGTGACTGGGCTTACGAGGCACGCAATCGTCTGCTCAAGGTCGAGAATATCGGCAAGATCCAACTGATCGGCACACAGGACGAGACGATTTATATCGAGTTTTCGACCGAGCGACTGGCGAGCCTTGGTCTCAGTGCTGCGACAGTCGTCAGTACGATACAGACCCAGAATGCGGTTCTGCCGTCCGGCCTGATGACCACCGATCAGGATCGAACCATTCTCCAGGTGTCGGGAAGTCTCGTCGATGAAAACGACATCCGCAAACTGAATATTCCAACTACTGCCGGTTTCGTGCGGCTGGGCGATATTGCAAGCGTTGTCCGCGGCACGGTCGATCCGCCGCAACCGCGTTTCAGGGTCAAGGGCAAACCCGCGATCGGGATCGCCATCTCGATGGCGTCGGGTGGCGACATTCTGCAGCTTGGCGAAAATATCAATGCAACCATGCGGCAGTTCGAGAACGACCTGCCGATCGGGATAGATCTGTCGCATGTCGCAAGCCAGCCAGAGGTCGTCGAGAACGCCATCCGGGGGTTCACGACATCGCTCGGACAGGCCGTTGTCATCGTGCTCGGCGTCAGCTTTCTGGCCCTTGGTGTCCGCGCCGGTCTTGCAGTCGCTGTCTCCATTCCGCTGGTCCTTGCACTCACCTTCGTGTTCATGGACGTAGCCGGCATCGCATTGCAGCGCGTGTCACTCGGCGCCCTGATTATTGCTCTGACCCTGATGATCGACGATACCATGGTGACGGTCGAGACCATGATGGCCAAGTTGGAAGAGGGATGGGACCGGATAAAGGCCGCCTCTCACGCCTATAAGACGACGGCGTTCCCCATGCTTGCCGGCACGCTGGTGACGATTGCAGGGTTCATTCCCGTCGGCTTCGCCAGCAGTTCTTCTGGTGAATACGCCCGTTCTCTGTTCTTCGTTATCGGCTTTTCGCTCATTGTTTCCTGGCTTGTCGCGGTGCTGCTCACCCCGGTTGTCGGTCTCGCCGTGCTCAAATCAGGTGCGGCGACGGGCGATAAGCAGGATGGTCCGGTGATCCGCGGCTTCAAGAACTTCCTCCATACCTGCATGCGCCTGCGCGTGATGGTCATCCTTGGAACCATCGCGATGTTCATCCTTGCCTTGATCGCTTCCCAGGCGATGAACCGGCAGTTCTTTCCTGCATCCGATCGGCCAGAATTGATTCTGCAACTGACCCTACCGCAGAATGCATCGCAGGCGGCGACGGCCGCTGAAGTGGCCAAGGTCGAGGAAGTTCTGGCGACCGACGAGGATGTCGCCGACTGGAGTTTCTATATCGGTTCTGATCCCGTGCGCTTCTTTCTGTCGATGGATCTCCAGGCACCCGCTCCTTCGCGGGCTCAGGCCGTCGTGATCGCCAAGAGCGTCGAGGCCCGCGATGCTTTGCAAAAGCGTCTGCAAAGCGAGCTTGACGAAAGAATGCCGGATATCATCGTTCGCGTTTCGCCGCTGGAAATGGGCCCGCCGGTCGGTTGGCCTGTCCAGTACCGGGTGAGCGGCGCCGATACAGCAGGCGTGCGCAATGTGGCCTGGCAGGTGGCGGACGCCATCGCGCAGGTGCCCGGCGTGGTCGAGCCGAATCTTGACTGGAATGAGCCGGTGCGCAAGGTCGTCATCAATGTCGATCAGGATCGTGCGCGACTGGTCGGCCTGAACTCTGCGGTGATCGCCCAGACGCTGTTTGCGACCGCTTCCGGCGTGCCGATCACCCAGGTCAGGGACTCGATCTATCTCGTAAATGTCGTCGCAAGAGCCAATGCGGAAGAGCGCGTCGACGTCAATACGCTCCGTCAGCTGCAGATTCCGGTCGGACCCAACCACACGATACCGCTCTCGAGCATTGCGAGGATTGAGTACCAGACAACGCAGCCGGTTATCTGGCGCCGTGACAGCTCGACCACCATCACGGTGCAGGCGGATGTCGCCGAAGGCGTCATGGCAGCGGGGGTCGTTGAGGCGGCAGAGGACAAGATCGAGGAACTGCGCCTGGCCAACCCCGATTACGTCATCGAGGTCGGGGGTGCTGTCGAAGGTGCCGACGAAGGCCTAGCCTCCGTTCTGGAAATGCTGCCTCTGATGGGCATCATCATCCTGATTGTCTTGATGTTCCAGCTACAGAGTGTGCAGCGCCTGCTGCTGGTCGTGAGCGTCGTGCCGCTCGGATTGATCGGCGTTGTCTTGATCATGCTGGTCACCAATACGCCTGTCGGCTTCATTGCAGTGCTCGGCATGATCGCACTCATCGGCATGATCACCCGCAATTCCGTGGTGCTGATCGACCAGATCGACATCCGCATGGAAGAGCAGGGGCCGTCGTGGCAGGGCGTGATCGAGGTCACTGCGCAACGACTGAGGCCGGTGTTTTTGACGGCAGGATCGACGATCCTCGGCATGCTGCCGATCATTCGGGATCCGTTCTGGTCACCACTTGCATTCACTGTCATCGGCGGTCTAGTCGTGGCGGCCGCACTGACACTGGTGTTTCTGCCAGCCCTGTATGTGCTGTGGTTTCGCATTCCGGCGGAACTTGGAGCCACAACGGACGAGGAGCCGCAACCGCATACAGCGGCGGTCGGCGCGCAGAGTTGATCCATCTGTGACGGTCTCCTGAAAGCCGCTGCCGCGACCCAATTGTCACGGCAGAGCAGTTTTCGACCACGTTCTGACACACGAAGCGTATTGCGGCACCTGCGGAAGTGGCCGGTCTTTCCTGGGCATAGGAGGACGCACTGCATAGTTTTGGGGTTCGGGGCTAATTTCCTCGGTGCGGTTGTCAGCGGATATCTGCGTATGTGCTCATGCACTTAATCATTTTTGTTGTCCAACGGTGCAAGCATTGGCGCCATCGGGTTCCGGTTCTAATGCTTTGGTGTCGAAGGTGCCGGTCGATTTCAGGCCGTTTAGTTGAGGGGAAATCTCCACCGTTTTGAGCCGGATCGAGATGCGCATTCGGTTGGCGTTTACAGTTGCGACAGGGGAGGCAACGATATGAGGTTCCACCAGAGCAATACCACGCTTGCCGGGTCGGCTGCTTTGATGCCCTATTCGCGGCTCGGTGCCGGGGGGCGTTCAGGATGTAATGTTGATTACACCAATGACCGGTCTCCTGGACTGCCATCCTTCGAACTGAGCACTGACGGGTTTGATCATTCCGCTCAGTTCGCCGTCTGGCACGACAGTTTTGCGCCGATGCTCGAATTGACGCAGACGGGCAGCACGGAGGCGCGGTTTCACGGCAGGCAGAAGATCTGGGATCTGGGCAATCTCGTTTTTGCTGAGATCAGCACCGATGAACTGGGTTTTGCCAGCCTGCCCGGACATGTCCGCCGCGAGCCGCTCGATCACTGGACGGTTACCTTGCTCAAATCGGGCAGGATCAGGACCGATTGCGCGAGAAGGACATTTGCCGCCGGCCCTGGAGAGGTTCAAATCCACTCCCTTGGTCGCAGTTTTTCAGGAAACGTCTCGAAAAGCGAGATGCTGATGCTGTTTGTGCCGCGCGATTTCTCCCATGAGGCAGCCGTCGCGCTGAGTGCCGCAGAATTTTCAAAGCTTGGCACCGGAATGGGCCATCTCTTCTCGGATTATCTCGTCGGGATGGCGAACCGTCTGCCGTTACTCACCCAGGCCGAGGTGCCGGATCTGGTCGCGGCCACCAACGCGATGATCCTTGCCTGTGTGTCTCCGTCGATCGACAACATCGAAGCCGCAGAGGAGCCAATTGCGACTGTGCTTCTGGAAAAAGCCAGACAGTTCGTGCGAAAAAGACTCTTCGATCCGGAACTGGCGAGCGAGGCAGTTCGACGAGAACTCGGCATTTCACGAACACGGCTGTACAATCTCTTCGAACCCTTCGGCGGGGTAATGCACTACATCCAGCATCGCCGGCTGCTTGGAGCCCATTCATCCCTCACCGACCCCGACGATCAGCGTCTCATCCTCGAAATTGCCGAGAAGCACGGTTTTTCGGATGGTGCAGAGTTCAGCCGCGCTTTCAAGCGAGCCTTCGGATACAGTCCAAGTGATGCGCGCCGCGGCGGCAAAGGTCGCATGCCGTGTTCCCAGGCTCGTCGTCGTCACGATTGCCCGGCCACGGGTCGGTTGGGGACGCTCCTGCGCCGATTGCAGGGATAGCGCTTTCACTCTTTACACTGGGCACCACGTGCGGCGAGGCGGTATTGCGGGGGGCACTGCTATGTGTGCCTGCGTCTCCATGTCTGGAGCCAGCCCAGTAACGCCCTGTGCACCGGACATGTTCCTGTGGCTGCGTGTTTCCAGCATCCACAGTCATCCCACACACCTGTTGCGGAAACGCAGCCGGCATGCCTGACGTCAGCCGGCTGCGCGTTCAGTCATGCGTATGTGCGAGGACTTGCATCGATTGCGGATCATTCGTAGACCACGCCGCCAAGCTACGAGACAGGTGCAGGATTTGTGGCGATCCAAGCGCTGCGCTTTCATCTCGACCATCCACACGCCGGATATGGTTCACGGCTTGGTCGGAGCCGACCGGCAGGTCTTGTCGCGAGCATGAAGCAATCCAGGAGATCACGGTGTGACGGAGACAGAATTGGCAGAGGCAGGCAGGATGGAAGAACTGGTCAGAATTCCCGTATTTGACGGCCACAACGACATCCTGTCACGTCTGATGCATGAGGGACGCGAAGGCGCCGAGACGCGGGTGCTGAAAGGAAGTGCTCGCATGCAGGTGGATATGCCCAAGGCGCGGGAAGGCGGTCTCGCTGGCGGTCTTTGCGCCATCTATGTCCCGTCGCCAGCATGGGGCCTTGATGAAAACGGCGACCTGCCGCGTGTCGAACGTCTGTCCGCGCTTGAGCAGACAATCGCGCAGGCGGCCCTGCTCAGTCGGATAGCCGAACAGTCGGACGCTGCCTTCAGCATCTGCACCTCGGTTGCCGAGATTCGCGCAGCGATGGAAAAGGAAAGCTTCGCCGCGGTATTCCACATTGAAGGAATCGAGGCTGCCGGACCGGACCTGGACCTGATCCATGTTCTGCATGCGGCTGGCCTGCGCACACTCGGTCCCGTCTGGAGCCGCCCGAATATCTTCGCCCATGGCGTGCCGTTCCGTTTTGGTCACCAGCCCGATATCGGACCGGGCCTGTCTGACGCCGGGCGCGATTTGATCCGGTTGTGCAATCGACTGAGGATCATGGTCGACCTTTCACACATGAATGATGCAGGTTTCTGGGACGTTGCAAAAATCTCCGATGCGCCGCTGGTCGCCTCGCATTCGAACGCTTTTGCCATCTGCCCGCACAGCCGCAATGCGACGGACCGGCAGCTCGACGCAATCCGTCACACCGGCGGCCTGATCGGCCTGAATTTTGGCGTCAAGTTCCTCCATCCGGACGGTAAGGCCGATGCCGAGATGGACATTTCCGTGATGGTGCGCCACGTCGACTATCTTGTCGACCGGGTCGGCATCGATCACGTCGGCCTTGGTTCCGATTTTGATGGTACACTGATCTCGAACAGGATCGGTGATGCAACCGGCTTGCCGTGTCTGCTTGGTGCATTGCGCACAGCCGGTTATGACGATGCGGCATTGATGAAGATCGCACATGGCAACTGGCTTTCGCTGCTGGAGCGAACCTGGGGCGCGTGACGGCATTGGCAAAGACAGTCCATGCCAGTTGCCTGCAATCTGTTTTGGCCACTGATTGCTCTCGCGCCGGGTTGGTGACCCGGGTGCAGCGCTTGGGTACGCAGACCGCACACCGGGGATCACTCAGATATCGAGCGTGGTCTGATGCTCCCATGGAGTGAACTGGGCACAGTAGCTGCTCCACTCTCCGTGCTTCAGCTTGAGATAGGCAACCGAGAATTCCATGCCGAGTGTGGCCTGTAGCTCTTTGTCTGCCTCATAGGCGCGAAGCGCGTCCAAGAGATTGAGCGGCAGCTTGGGTGCATCCTTAACGAGATGGCCGTCGCGGTACATGTCTATTTCGTGATGCGGCCCCGGATCGGCATTGTTTTTCAAGCCGTTCAGGCCCGCCGCAATGATGATTGCCTGCAACAGGTAGGGATTGACTGCTCCATCCGGCAGACGAAGCTCGATACGGCCAGGTCCCGGCACGCGGACCATGTGTGTGCGATTATTGCCCGTCCAGGTCACGGTGTTCGGAGCCCAGGTGGCGCCCGAGACCGTGCGCGGCGCATTGATGCGCTTGTAGGAATTGACCGTCGGATTGGTGATCGCGGCAAGTGCCGCGGCATGGCTCATGATGCCGCCGAGAAAGGTCTTGCCCTTGGCCGAAAGCCCGAACGGCATGTCCCTGTTGGCAAAGGCATTCACCTTGCCGTCGAGATCCCAGACGGAGATATGGGCATGGCAGCCGTTGCCGGTCAGCCCCTTGAAGGGCTTTGGCATGAAAGTGGCGCGCAGGCCGTGTTTCTCGGCAACCGACTTGACCATGAACTTGAAGAAGGAATGTTTGTCGGCCGTCTTCAGCGCATCGTCATATTCCCAGTTCATCTCGAACTGGCCGTTCGCGTCCTCGTGGTCGTTCTGGTACGGCTTCCAGCCGAGTTCCAGCATGTAGTCGCAGATTTCGGCAATCACGTCATAGCGGCGCATAAGTGCCTGCTGATCATAGCAGGGCTTTTCTGCCGTATCGAACTCATCGGAGATCTTCTCGCCGTCGGCAGAGATCAGGAAGAACTCCGGTTCGACGCCGGTCTTCACGCGCAGACCCAGCTCTGCCGCTTCCGCCACAAGGCGCTTGAGCATGACGCGCGGCGCCTGTTCCACCGGCCTGTCCTCCATGACGCAATCGGCGGCAACCCAGGCAACGTCCTTCTTCCAGGGAAGCTGGATGACCGAGGCGGCATCGGGAATGGCAAAAAGGTCGGGATGGGCGGGCGTCAGGTCGAGCCATGTGGCAAAGCCCGCAAAGCCGGCGCCATCCTTCTGCATGTCGGCGATCGCTTCGGCCGGCACCAGTTTGGCGCGCTGGGCGCCAAAGAGGTCGGTATAGCTGATCATGAAATATTTGATGCCGCGCTCGGCGGCGAAGCCTGCAAGATCCTGTGTCACGTCGTTCCCCTGTTTTTATGGATTGAGACACATCGGTTGAGAAGAAAAATGGCCGCATGCCTGGGAGCAGGATGCAGCCATTCAAGTGTTAGAAACCTCCCTTTCCGGGATACCAGTTGGTGCCGGCGAGAGGGATCTGCGCCATGGCGGCAGCTTCCATGGTCAGCGCGCAGAGATCCTCCGGCTCGAGATTGGTGAGCTTGTTCTTGCCGCAGGCCCGGGCAATCGTCTGGGCCTCCAGCGTCATGACCTTGAGGTAGTTGGCGAGCCGGCGTCCGGCGGCGATCGGATCTAGGCGCGCTGCCAGTTCCGGATCCTGGGTGGTGATGCCGGCCGGGTCCTTGCCCTCGTGCCAGTCATCATAGGCGCCGGCCGTCGTGCCGAGTTGTCTGTATTCCTCTTCCCATTTCGGGTCATTGTCGCCGATCGCAACCAGTGCTGCCGTGCCGATCGCCACCGCATCGGCACCGAGTGCCAGCGCCTTGGCGACATCTGCGCCCGAGCGGATGCCGCCGGAGACGATCAGTTGCACCTTGCGATGCATGCCCAGATCCTGCAGCGCCTGGACTGCGGGACGAATGCAGGCGAGCGTCGGCATGCCGACATTTTCGATGAAGACGTCCTGGGTCGCGGCGGTGCCGCCCTGCATGCCGTCGAGCACCACCACGTCAGCACCGGCCTTCACGGCGAGCGCGGTGTCATAATAGGGACGGGCGCCGCCGACCTTGATGTAGATCGGCTTTTCCCAGTCGGTGATCTCGCGCAGTTCGAGGATCTTGATTTCCAGATCGTCCGGGCCTGTCCAGTCCGGGTGACGGCAGGCGGAGCGCTGGTCGATGCCCTTGGGCAGGTTGCGCATATTAGCAACACGGTCCGAAATCTTCTGGCCAAGCAGCATGCCGCCACCGCCGGGCTTGGCGCCCTGGCCGACCACGATTTCGATTGCATCGGCGCGACGAAGATCCTTCGGGTTCATGCCATAGCGCGACGGCAGATACTGGTAGACCAGCGTCTCGCTGTGCCCGCGTTCCTCGTCGGTCATGCCGCCGTCGCCGGTTGTGGTCGATGTGCCGGCAAGCGTTGCACCTCGCCCAAGCGCTTCCTTGGCGTTGCCAGACAGCGCGCCGAAGGACATGCCCGCAATGGTGATCGGGGTCTTCAGATGAATCGGATTCTTGGCAAAACGCGTGCCGAGAACGACCGAAGTGTCGCATTTCTCGCGGTAGCCCTCGAGCGGATAGCGCGAGATAGAGGCGCCGAGAAACAGCAGGTCGTCGAAGTGCGGCACCTTGCGCTTGGTGCCGCCGCCACGGATGTCGTAGATGCCGGTGGCGGCTGCGCGCCGGATTTCGGCGAGCGTGTGGTCATCGAAGGTGGCGGACTTGCGTGGCGGGGTAAACGGGTTGTGGTAGCTCATGGCTGGTCCTCGCCTCAATACGCGTCAGCGTTGTCTATATTGAAATTGTAGAGCTTGCGGGCCGAGCCATAACGCTTGAACTCTTCCGGCTTGACATCGTTGATGCCGGCCTGTTGCAAAAGCTCGGCCAGTTTTGCCAGATGCTTGGGTTTCATCTGCTTTTCGATGCAATCGGCGCCGAGACTCTTCACAGTGCCACGTACAAACAGCTTTGCCTCATACAGACTGTCGCCAAGCGCTTCGCCGGCATCGCCACAGACGACCAAGTGGCCGGATTGTCCCATGAAGGCCGACATATGGCCGATCGAGCCATGTACGACGATATCGATACCCTTCATCGAGATGCCGCAGCGCGAGGCAGCATTGCCCTTGATCACAAGCAGGCCGCCGCGTCCGGTCGCGCCGGCATATTGCGAGGCATCACCTTCGATGACGACCGTGCCGGACATCATGTTCTCGGCCACTCCCGGGCCGGCGGATCCGTAAACGGTGACTGTGCCGCCATCGTTCATGCCGGCGCAATAATAGCCCACCGAGCCCTTCACCTCGACGGTCACGGGGCTATCGATGCCGACGGCGACAGAATGGCTGCCACGCGGATTGATGACCTCGAATGCTGTGTCGTTCGCGCCCTGGCCGAGTTTGTGCAGGGCGCTGTTGAGTTCGCGAAGCGGCGTTTGGGAGAGGTCAAAGACGGGCATGAGCGGAACTTTCTTGTCGTGAAGGGCTGATATCAGGCAGCCTTTTCGTGATCCCAGAAATAGACGGTGGCGGGCTCCGGCTCCCAGACGCGGGCAGTCTCGATACCCGGCAGATTGACCAGCGCGCGGTATTCTGAGCCGAAAGCCACATATTGGTCGGTCTCTGCCATAACTGCAGGCTTGCAGGCGATCGGATCGCGCACCACGCCAAACCCGGACTTCGTGCCGACGACGAAGGTGAAGAAGCCGTCGAGATCATCGAGGGCGCTGGTCAGTGCCTGCCCGAGATCCTTGCCCTTGGCCATTTCGGCTGTCAGGTAGGCAGCGGCCACTTCTGAATCGTTTTGCGTTTCGAACGTCATGCCGTCGCGGATCAGTTCGCGGCGTAGATTGTTATGGTTCGACAGCGAGCCATTGTGCACCAGGCACTGATCGGCCCCGGTCGAGAACGGATGGGCGCCAAGCGTGGTCACCGCACTTTCTGTCGCCATGCGCGTATGGCCGATACCATGCGAGCCCGACATCGAGCGCAGGTCGAAACGCGCGACGACATCCTTGGGCAGGCCGGTTTCCTTGAAGATCTCAACACTTTCACCCGAGCCCATGATGCGCACGTTTGGACGGATATCGGCGAAGATGGCGCGTATATCGGCAAGCCTTGATGCGTCGATTTCGACCACCGCATGGGTGCTTTTGACGATGGCGGATGCGGAAATCCCAACCTTGCCGAGATCGGCCTCAAGCCCGGCAAAATCCACTGCCGGCTCCGCCGACTGGATCGTGACCTTGGCCTTGCCCGCGACCGTGCCGCCATAGATCGCGATTCCGGCCGAATCCGGGCCTCTGTCGGTCATGATGATCAGCATGTCCGACAGCAGCGTCCCGAGCTGCGGTTCGAGCGTCTTGTCTTTGAGGAACAAACCAACGATGCCGCACATGGCTGTCTTCTCCAATTTCCCTTGAAGACAGACCTAGCAGCGGTCACCGGTGATATCAATCCGTAGGAATAATATCTTCCTATCAGGCAATGATCATTGATGTGGATAGGCGATGATCGACAGATAGCGTGCGGGCAGTTTCACCAGTTCCTCCGGTCCATGCGGCGCATCCGCATCGAAGAACAGGCTATCACCAGGTTCCATGCGGTAGAGACTATCGCCATGGCGATAAATCACCTCTCCCTCGAGCATGTAGAGGAATTCCATGCCTGTGTGCTGAAAGGTCGGAAAGACGTCGGATTCGGCGTTGAGGGTGATCAGATAGGGTTCGACGGTTACGCCGGAACTGTTGTTTTCGATATGCCCGAGCAGGCTGTAATGGTGACCGGCGCGGGTGCCGCGGCGCTCAAGGTTCACGCCTTCGCCGGCCTTGACGAAACTTGCGCTTTTGGGTTCCTCGAAGCCGCGAAAGAAGGCGGTGATCGGGACGCCCAGAGCCTTCGACAGGGCCTGCAATGTGGTCAGAGACGGCGAGATATTGCCATTCTCGATCTTCGACAGCATGCCGACTGACATGCCGGTGGCGACCGCCATATCGGCCACTGTGATACCGAGTTTCTTGCGATAGGTGCGAACCTCGTGGCCGATCGCCATTTCCAGATTGTTGGCGCGTGGCTCGCGGACGGCGTGCGGGTCCTGAGCGAGGAGAGGCTTGCGGGGACTTTTCGTCCCTGGTTCTTTCTTGGCCATCGGCTTCTTTCCTGTCCCGCGGGCTGTGACTGTGAGCCTGCGCGTCTGGTTGATTTAGCCGATTTTGACGTTATGCCAAAATATTCTCCTGAAGGCGGGTGAAACGCCCGCTTGACTGGAGAAACAGGTAGCGACTGCCGGAGTGTAGTGTGGTTCTGCACCAGCTATCCCGTCTTTACTCCACGCGCCGAGTGCGGCGCGTGGAGACGGCCCAGGGAAGCCGTTTGCAGAAGATCGTGTTTGGGACAGCGTAGGCGTCGGCCTACAGATTGGCGAGCAGGTCGTTGATCCTGCTTTCGGCACCAGTCAGCGCTTCTTCGACCGATTTGTCGCCATTGACCGCAGCGCCGACTTCTTCGCCGATGATGTCCTGGATCGGAAACTGCCTCTGTACCTCAGACGGCAGTGAACGGCCGGTTTCGGCGATCCGCGCAATATTGGTCCGATGCGGCAGTGACTTGAATTCCTCCATGTCGAAGACGGCTTTCACGGCCGGCAGATGACCAGTGCGGGCCCATTGGAAGTCATTGTCGGTCAGGAATTTGAACAGCTTGCCGATTGCCTCGACCTGCTCCGGCGAGCGATCCTTTTTCGGCATGACCCAGCTATGGCCATCGGCATAGGTGCTGTCTTGCGCGGCAAAGAGTTGCGGGATCGGGTAGACTGTGTAGCCGTTGGCAAGAGCGGTCCCGGCTTTTTCTGACTGGGCAACATAGTCACCGATCAGCCAGGTGCCATTGACCGCGATGCCGCCATCACCATTGGCAAAACCGGATACGGCGGCCGCATAGTCGAGCCCGAGTGTGCTGATACCTTCGTCCTTGATACGCTTCATCAGCTCAACCACCGCCTTGGCCTCCGGCGTGTTCAGCTTTATCGATGTCGGATCGGCGAAGAAATCGGACTTCTGCTGCTGCAGCATCGTATACAGCACGCGTGCATAGGACGCGGTTTCGTTGGCGAGGATCTGCACGAGATAAGGTTTGCCGGTCTTTTCCTTGAACTGCTTGCCCTGGGCGATCAATTCGTCGGCGGATTTCGGCAGGATCGGAGTGCCGTCGGCATTCACGAGCCCGGCTTCCTTCATCAGATTGAGATTGACGTGGAAGAGCATGGTCCAGTTGTCAAATGGCAGGCCAAACATTTGGCCCTCCTTGGTGACGCCGCCGCGGCCGGCATCCGTGAAGCTCTCAGGCGTGATGCCCTGTGTCGCAAGGACGGGATCGATTGCCTCGATCAGCCCGCGGGACTGATAGTCGGATATTGCGGAATAGTGCATGGAGACGACGTCGGGTGCCGCGCCTGATGCAAGCTGGGCATTTAGCTGATCGTAGCCCGGCCATTCCACCGTCGTGATATTGACGTCGATATCCGGATTGTCCGCCTCGAACTTGTTGACCAGCGCCGTGATGATCCCGCATTCGCCAACGGCGGACGATACATCGGTCACCGAGCCATAGTCGGCTTCGCAGGCGCCAAAGAAACGCTGCAGTTCAATCTTTGTTTGAGCCTGGGCATGCGTGCCGCAGCTCAATGCAATCAGGGCAGCCGTGCTTAAAAGAATACGTCTCATGAAAGTTCTCTCCCTTGTGTCGGGGCACGCGGCCCCTTTGGTTAAGACTGATCCGATCGACTCCTCTCGACCGGATCAGGCATTATTTCACCGCACCGCCGGAGACGGCGGTGACGATGTGACGCTGGAAAATCAGATAGACGATCAGGACCGGAAGGCTGGCGAAGACGGCCTGGGCGGCAAGAAAGCCAAGGCCTTCGCTTTGGGCGAAATTGGTCTGCGATGAAGCGATGCCGACCGTCAGCGTGAACATTTCCTTTTTTGTCGCGGAAATGAGTGGCCACCAATAATCGTTCCACCCATGCAGGAAGGTGAAGATGCCGAGTGTCGCCTGGGCGGGCAGCGTCAGGGGCAGCATGATCTTCCAGAAGATGCGGAACTGCGAGGCGTTGTCCAGAAGGGCAGCCTCGTCGATCTCCTTGGGAATGGCCCGGAAGAACTGTGTCATCAGGAATACGCCGAAGGCCGATGACATTCCGGGCAGCATAAGTCCCAGATAGGAGTTGTGCAGACCGAACCAGTTGAACATTTGGTGGCGCGCGATGATTACCGCTTGTTCCGGCACCGCCAGCCCGAAGAGCACGATGATGAACAGAGTGCGGCGGAACGGAAAGTGCAGTCGCGCAAAGGCGTAGCCGGCAAGCGACGACAGAACGAGCACACCGAGCGTCTGGCCGCAGGCAACGATGAAGCTGTTTGTCAGCCAGCCGAAGACCTGCGACGAATGCAGGATGTTGAGATAATTGGCGATGGTGTAGGGCATCCTGAAGACGGATTCGGTGCCCAGCATCAGTTCCTGGTTGTTCTTGATCGAGAGACCGATGAGCCAGGCCACCGGCGCCATCATCACCACCGACAGTATTCCGGCGAGCCAGAGCATGGTCCGGTTGGCCGTCAATGTGGCGGGCCGATATGTTGTTTTGTCAGGGGTCATTCGCCAGCCTCCGTCTTGCGGGTCGAGACCACATATTGGGCCATGGCCGCGATCAGGATGATCAGGAACAGGACCTGTGAGGCAGCGGCACCTTTGCCAAGGTCCCAGCGAACGAAGCCCACCTCGTAAATGTACATGACCAAAGGACGCGAGGACCCGTTCGGACCGCCATTGGTCATCAACTGGGCCTGGCCAAACAACTGGAATTGCATGACGATCTGAATGATGGTCACCAGCATAATGGTGCGTGCGATCGAGGGCAGGGTAATGCGGGTGAGCACGCGCCAGGGACTGGCATTGTCGAGGGATGCCGCCTCGTAGAGATCGACCGGGATCTGTTGCAATGCGGCCAGAAACAGCATCATCGGCAGGCCGAGGCACCACCACACAGTGGCGACTCCCACCGCAAACAGCGACCAGCCGCTGGTTGAGAGAAAATTGAGCGGCTCCATCCCCAACTGTTCGAAGATTACCGGCAATAGGCCGTCGCCGGGAATGAAGACGAAGCGCCAGATCAGGGTGACAATGGTGACCGATAGCACCGACGATGAGAAGAACAGGCCGCGCAGGAAGGAGGTGGAGCGCGTGGTGCGGTTGAGCGCCAGCGCGAGGAACAGACCGAGCGCAACCAGCGCCGGCACGCTGAACGCGACGAAGACCAGCGTATTGCGCAAAGCTTGCAGGAAGACCGAGTCGCCAAAGACGCGGACATAGTTGGACAAGCCGACAAAGCGGCCTGGCCCGAACAGGTCAACCTTGTGCAGGCTAAGCCACATGCCCCAGATCAGCGGAAAGACCAGAAGCACAGTGAAGAACAATAGATAGGGCAAGATGAACAGCCCGTGGCTCCATTGGCTGCGGCGATAGCTCTCGGCCATGTCAGACACCCTCCATACGATGGGCAATGCCCTTGGCGTCGAAGAGATGCAGCGCCGAATGATCCAGACGGATCTGCAGCCTGTCGCCAATGCGCGCCGTGCTTCGGCCATCAGCCTCGGCGGTCAGCTTGCTTCCGTCATCGAGTGCGCCATAAACCAGCGTTCGATCGCCAAGTCGCTCGACAACTTCGACGGTCAGCCCGATGCCGGTTTCGCCATCCGGCAGGACCGCGATGTCTTCGGCACGGATGCCGAGCGTGCTGCCATCGGCCGAAAAATCCACCTGTGGCTGAATGTTGGTCTGCAGCGTTCCAAGACCTGCGGTGGTGACCGAAAGACCAGCGGTTTCGGATCCGATGCCGGTGACCGGAATGAAATTCATGGCGGGCGAACCGATGAAGCCGGCAACAAAACGCGTGGCGGGCCTCTGATAGACCTCCATCGGTGTGCCGATCTGCTCGATCTTGCGGTCATGCATGATGACGATACGATCGGCGAGTGTCATCGCTTCAATCTGGTCATGGGTCACGAAGACCATCGTCGAGCCAAGGCGGGCATGCAACTGAGCGAGTTCCAGCCGCGTGCGGCCGCGCAAGGCGGCATCGAGGTTGGACAGCGGCTCATCGAACAGGAAAGCCTTCGGCTCCTTGACGATCGCCCGGCCGATGGCGACGCGCTGCCTCTGTCCGCCGGACAGCTTTTCCGGCTTGCGATCGAGCAGATGGCCGATTTCCAGCGTTTCAGCGGCAAGCGCGACCCGGCGATTGATTTCGTCTCGCGGCAGTTTGATGTTCTCAAGGCCGAAGGCCATGTTCTGCGCAACGGTCATATGCGGATAAAGCGCATAGGACTGGAACACCATCGCGACGCCGCGTTGGCCGGGCGGCAGCGTATCCACGCGTGTCCCACCGGCGGATATCGTTCCGTCCGTGACGTCCTCAAGGCCTGCGATCATGCGCAGCAGCGTAGATTTTCCGCAGCCAGAAGGCCCGAGGAACACGACGAATTCGCCGGGCTTGATGGTGAGCGATATGTTGTCCAGTACAGTCAGGGCGCCGTAGCGCTTGGTGACATTGTTGATCTCGATTGATGCTGACATGGTTCCTCCTCCCCGTCGCAAGTCGTCTACAGGCCGAGCCGGATCATCCGATAGCTGAGCGGCGCTATGGCGGCTGAGATCCGATCGTCCTTGACCAGTGCGCCGCTGCCATCTTTGGGGGCTACCGGCTGCTGGTCCGGGCTGTTGGTGTCGCGAAGGCCATGGCCTTCGATGACCTTGTCCATGATGACGCGGCGGCTGCCAAAGCCTTCGAGTGCCATGTCGAGATCGATCGTCTCGGTCTGATTGCGGTTTACGATGAAGAGGGTCAATGCGCCGTCGGTCTCTGTCTCGACCGCGGAAATATCCAGATAGGTTACCTTGTCGGCAAAATCGGTTGCATAGCCCGGGCAATCGAGTGCCAGCTGCAATGCCTTGCCGCGTCCGTAATGCGAAGCGAATTGATAGGGATAGAATGTCGTCTGGCGCCAGGCGGGGCCACCGGGAACGGTCATGATCGGCGCAATCACATTGACGAGCTGGGCAAGGCAGCCGACCTTGACCACATCGGCGCGGCGAATGAAGGTGTTGAGGATGCAGCCGACCTGCAGCACGTCCTCGAAATTGTAGATGTCCTCCAGCAGCGCTGGCGCATGTGGCCAGCCGTCATTGCCTTCGAGAACCTGGCGGTCGGCGTCGCGCGAGTGATACCAGACGTTCCATTCGTCAAAGCTGATGTAGACGCTTTTTTCGAACGCTTTTTGGCTTTGGTGAAGGTGATCACGCCGGCGATGGTGGCGATGTAATCGTCGAGGCGGGCGTTTTGAGCCAGATAGCTTGCTGTGTCACCCTGGTGATTGTCGAAATACATATGCAGGCTGATGAAGTCGACGCTGTCATAGGTGTAGTCGAGTACGGTCGCTTCCCAGGCAGGGTAGGTCGGCATTTTCGGCGAAGACGAACCGCAGACGACGAGTTCGATCGACTTGTCCAAGGCCCGCATGGCCTTTGCGGTCTCGAATGCAAGTCGGCCGTATTCGTCGGCGGTCTTCTGGCCGATCTGCCAGGGGCC
>NZ_AHZC01000414.1 GCF_000247475.1 Rhizobium sp. PDO1-076
TAGGCGCCAGGCGCCAGAGGAAGATCCGATGAAATCCAACCGTCCCACCGTCGCCGATATCCTGGCGCTCAAGGGCAAGCGGCAACTGAGCATGCTGCGTGTCGTCACACTCGAGGAGGCAGAAGCCGCCGAGAAAGCCGGCATCGAAATGGTCTCCGTCCCCCCGGCCTTGCTGGGTCCCGCCTTCCGCGAAGCGGCCCCCACCGTGTTTGCCGTCCCGGGCCTGGAATACGGTGACTTCGTCACCGCGGAAGACTATCTCCGGGCCGCCTTCCAGGCGATGCGGGCAGGTGGCGACGCCGTCTATTGCGCTGCAAGTCTCGGCATTATCCGCAGGCTGCGCGACGAGGGGATCCCGGTCTGCAGCCATGTCGGCCTCATCCCCTCCAAGGCAACCTGGACCGGCGGCTTCAAGGCCGTCGGCAAGACGGCCGACAGCGCCCTGTCCATCTGGATGGCGGTGCAAGCGCTGGAAGAGGCTGGTGCTTTCGCCGCAGAGATCGAAGTTGTCCCGGCTGAGGTCGCCGCGCTCATCAGTGCGAAGACCTCCCTCTTCATGATTTCCATGGGCGCAGGCGCCGGCTGTGACGCGCAATACCTCTTTGCTGACGACGTGCTCGGTCAGACCCGTGGCCACGTTCCCCGCCACGCCAAGACCTACCGCAACTTTGCGGCCGAGTATGACCGCCTTCAGCAAGAGCGGATCGCCGCCTTCCGCGAATTCCGCCAGGACGTCGAAAGCGGCGCCTATCCCGCAGACCGACACAATGTCGGTCTGCCAGCCGACCAGCTTGCCCGCTTCACAACCATGATCAACGGCTGACCGAGCCGATAGGAGATAAGACGATGATAGTGAATTTCTCCCTACTCGGCGCGGGCCGGATCGGCCGCGTCCACGCCAAGGCTGTGAGCAACAACCCCGATGCGCGGCTCTCCGCCGTGGCCGATGCTTCTCCGGCAGCAGCCCAGTCGATCGCTGCCCAATACGGCGCCGAGGTTCGCACGATCGACGAGATCGAAGCTGCACACGATATCCACGCTGTGATCATCTGCACGCCGACGGATACCCATGCCGACCTGATCGAACGCTTCGCCCGGGCAGGAAAGGCGATCTTCTGCGAAAAGCCCGTTGACCTGGATGTGGCGCGTGTCAGGTCCTGCATCGAGGTCGTCAAGCAGACGGGCGCCAAGCTGATGGTCGGCTTCAACCGCCGCTTTGATCCGCATTTTATGGCAGTCAAGCAGGCGATCGATGACGGCCGTATCGGCAAAGTTGAGATGATCACCATCACCTCACGCGATCCGGGACCGCCGCCGCTGGATTACATTGCCCGCTCCGGCGGGATCTTCCGCGACATGACGATCCACGATTTCGACATGGCTCGGTTCTTGCTCGACGGCGAGGCGATCTCGTCCGTTTCCGCCCACGCCGCTGTCCTTGTTGATCCAGAGATCGGGGCCGCCGGCGACTTTGACAGCGTGACCGTCATCCTCGAAACGGCAGCGGGTCGCCAGGCGGTAATCTCCAATTCCCGTCGCGCCACCTACGGCTATGACCAGCGCATAGAAGTGCATGGCTCGAAAGGCTCGGCCTCTGCGGAAAACCAGCGCCCGATCTCAATCGAGGTCGCTACCGCCGAGGGCTACACTCGCCCGCCGCTCCACGACTTCTTCATGACCAGATACACCGAAGCCTATGCCAATGAGATCGCTGGCTTCATTGCAGCAATTGAAAGCGGTGCTCAGATCTCGCCCAGTGGCGAAGATGGTCTCCTCGCTCTCGAACTGGCAGATGCAGCCCTTGAGAGCGTTCGGACCGGAAGGCGTGTCATTCTGGGGTGAGAGCTTTAGCCAAGGCGCCCCCGGTCGAAATTGGAGGTCTGCGGTCCCGCCTTTTGGCGGGCCATTAGCCTGTTAATGGCCCAGAAGACCGAACTCTACCCGTTGTCGGACGAGCGAATCCCCGATCCCCGGGGGGAAATTCACCGTTTTCCGCTTCAATACCCAAACCCGCTTTGCGAGAGCGCACTCGCGGTGAGGTTGATGTGACTGTCCAAGCTTCCAGGCCAGGCCAGGCCATGATGTCTCTTCAACGAGAGGAACCGTTCAAGGGCTAGTTTTCCACAGGATGCCCCGACCACACCGCTTCACCAGCGTATCCAGGAAGACTCCGGCGGCTTACTGCACCATGTCCTGCCACGAGGCTTCCACGGCATCCGCCACTACGGGCTATTCGCCGGCAGTTCCTGAAAGATCAGTATCGCGTGTGCCGCGAATTCTAGACACTGCCATGCTGATTGCTGACGGTTCAGCCCATGAGCCGATCGATAGCTGACTGCCTCGCCCGTGGAGCGACGGAAGCATGATCGTCATTAAAGTGTTCAAACGCTGGTGGCGACCGCGTCAACCGCCAGATAGCCCCAGACACACATGGCTCGTTTTGTGGCATCGCCCAAACCACGGTGCCAACAGTTGTTTAAATGGGTTCGATGCTTCTCGGCCAGATCCTGGACCCGGCCCTCAGCAGCGGCGGGCCCTTCTGACGAAAACCGGGAAAAGCTACGAGTGACCACGACGGAGGCCGTGAACAAACCAAAGGTCAAGACACGGTTCGAAGATAGCGGCAACGCCGCAGGTGCCATGCCATCAATCGGCTCCACCGCTTACCCCAAAGACGAGCTTGAAAAGTCGGCAGGGCTCTAGGAGGAGCCGATGGTCCTCAAAAAATTAGCGATCTGCAACTGGCCAGAGTTTTTTTGTCGGTGTTCGCCGCATTTTTCGGGCGTTGAAGCACAGATAAAGCCAGTCCATCAAAAGTTCGTCTGACCCCATCAGGAGTATGCTCGTGTTACGGAAGAAGGCAATTGAAACCGTCCCCGGTGGTCCGCGGCCGGTGCAGTCATTCCGAAATACCGGGCACACTTATGGACTTGTCGAAAATCAAAACTTTGATCGATTTTGTCGGACGATCGAATGTTACCGAGTTGGCGGTGACCGAAAAGGACGTGACCGTTCGAATTTTCCGGACCGACAAGCCCGGTTCGGAGCCGGCTTCGGGTTCTGGGAACTCGCATGCCCCGGGAGCAGGCGACGCTGAGATCGCCATGCAGGCTGGCTCTTTTCTAGTTAAGGCCCCCGTCTTTGGCATACTACACCGTTCGCCGGCGCCCGAGCAGGCGCCGTTCGTCAGGCTGGGTGATGCGGTGGTCGAAGGCCAAACGCTGTTCGTCATCGAAGCCATGAAGGTGTTCAACACGATCGCTGCGCCGCGCGCTGGACGCATTGCCCGCATCAGCGAGATCGACGGCGGCGAGGTGGAGACCGGCGACGTGCTGGCGGAGATCGTGTGATGTCGTCGCCGCTCGCTGCAAGCTCGGCATCCTGCATGCTGTTCGATAAGGTCCTGATCGCCAACAGAGGCGAAATCGCCGAGCGTATCCAGCGCGCGTGCCGCGATCTTGGTCTCAAAACGGTGGCCGTGTGCTCCGAGGCGGATCGTGAGGCACCCTATGGCAAAACCGCCGATAGCTTTCTTTGCATCGGTCCTTCCAGCGCGGCAAAGAGCTACCTGAACAAGGATGCAATTCTCCTGGCCGCCCGCCTCACCGGGGCGGAGGCTATCCATCCGGGATATGGCTTCCTGTCGGAGAATGCAGCATTTGCCCAAGCGGTCGAAGAGGCGGGGCTCGTTTTCATCGGTCCTGATTCCAAATCGATGGCAACGATGGGCGACAAGATTTCGGCGAAGAAGGCGATGATCGAGGCCGGCGTGCCTTGCGTTCCCGGTCCCGACACAGCGCTTCCCGACGATCCTTCAAAGGTTGAGCAGATCGCGCTTGAAATCGGCTATCCGGTTATCATCAAGGCCTCCGGCGGTGGCGGTGGGCGCGGCATGCGCGTCGTGCCGGAGGCCGGACTGCTGCAGGATGCCGTTGCGCTGACGCGAGAAGAAGCGCGGCAAGCATTTGGCTCGCCAGCTCTTTACATGGAGAAATTCCTCCAGCATCCACGCCATATCGAAATCCAGGTTCTGTGCGACAGCCACGGAAATGCGGTTTGGTTAGGCCATCGCGACTGCTCTATGCAGCGGCGTCATCAGAAGGTCGTCGAAGAAGCGCCGGCTCCCGGCATTGCGCCGGAGATAATCGGCCCAGTGGGCGCCGCCTGCGTAAAAGCCTGCCAGCAGATTGGCTATCGCGGTGTCGGGACCTTCGAATTTCTCTACGAGGACGATGCCTTCTATTTCATCGAGATGAACACACGGCTGCAGGTCGAGCATCCGGTCACTGAATTGACGAGCGGATTGGATATCGTCCAGGAACAGATCAAGGCGGCGCAGGGCATTTCTCTCATCATGACCCAGGCGGATGTGCAATGCGCAGGCCACTCCTTTGAATGCCGCATCAATGCCGAGGATCCGGAGAGCTTCATGCCGTCGGTGGGTACGATCACTGACATTAGCCTGCCGCAAGGCGAAGGCATCCGCGTCGATACCCATATCCATGCGGGTTACAGGGTGTCGCCCTACTACGACTCGCTGATCGCCAAGGTGATCGTCCATGCGCCGACGCGGGCGCAGGCAATGGAGAAAATGCGCAAGGCGCTGGCCGATACGCGCATCGACGGCATTTCCACAAACATTCCCTTCCTGCGCGCCCTATTCGAGGACAGCGCCTTTGCGACCGGCGAGACGGACATCCACTATCTGGAGCAATGGCTGAAGCAGCGGAGCAAACCATGAGCACGATTGATTTCAGCGATCCGGAGATCATCGCCTTTCTCACCGACGCGCTCACCTCGGCCGGTGTCGATGGGGTGGAAATCTCTGCCGCGTCGGGACAGCTCAGGATCGTCGTTTCCGCCGATGGAAGCACACGAACTTCGGTGGATACGTCCGTTGCGACCATTGCAATCAAGGCTCCGATGGCGGGTATTTTCCGTCTGCAGCGACCCGGCTCGGTGGACATAGTCGCAGACCTACCGCGTCCGGTCTCGGCCACCGAGGTGCTCGGCTTCCTTCGGATCGGCCCTGTTCTAGTCCCTCTGACTGCCGGCCGACCCGGTCTTATGACCAGACGGCTCGCCCAGCCGGATGCGCTGGTTGGTTTTGGCGACGCCTTGTTCGAGATCGAGGCACAACAATGACCGCCACGCCGAACAAACATAATCTGCCCTACGAGATCATTCCGGCTGGCACGAGCCGTGCCCGCATCTCGTCGATCGGTGCCAGATCCTTTCTGCTGGAGGCGCCGGGCGACTTCGATCTGGCGGCGCAACGCCGGATCTGGGCCTTGACGCAGACGCTGAAGGGCTGGGCGGATCTGGCCGAAATCATTCCGGGCATGACCAACCTGCTGGCCATCTTCAAGGAAATGCCGGAGGATCCGGACGAGGTTGTTGGTCGATTGCTTTCGGCATGGGACTCTTCCCAGAGTATCGACCTCGTCGGTAAGACCATTGAGATCCCCGTCCACTATGGCGGAGAGTTCGCCACGGATCTGGCGGCGTTGTGCGACCTTTCGGGGCTCGCCGGCCGGGAGGTGGTGCGGATCCATCACCAGGCGACCTACCGGGTCTTTGCGCTCGGCAGCGCTCCGGGCTTCGGCTATTTGCATGGCCTCGATCCGCGGCTCTATATGCCGCGCAAGACAGTGCCATCACTGAAGATGGCGAAGGGCTGCGTGACAATCGGCGGCATGCAGACGGGCGTCGCCATGCTGACGGGTCCAAACGGCTGGAATTCTATCGGCTTCGCCGAGTTGCAGATGTTCGATCCGCTGTCGCCGACGCCGGCCATGATGGCGCCTGGTGATTCGGTGCGGTTCGTGCCGGAGAGGATCGAGCTATGATCGAGATCATCGAAACCGGTCCTTTCAACACTGTGCAGGATCTCGGGCGCCCAGGCTACCGCGATATCGGCGTGTCCTCCAGCGGCGCTATGGACCCGCTGGCCGTCCGGATCGGCAACAGTCTCGTCGGCAATGACGAGGGCCTGGCCGTTCTGGAGATCCAGACCTTTCCAATCCGCCTTCGTTTCGACCAGCGCACCGTATTCGCGGTTTCCGGCACGGATGGCAGTCCTCTTCTGGATGGGGTCGAACTGCTTTCGTGGTGCGCCTATAGCGCCGAAGCCGGCCAGGTTCTCGAACTGCGGCAGCCGCCGAAACTGGCGCGTGCCTATGTCTGCGTCGCCGGCGGCTTGGACGTACCGTCGGTCATGGGCTCGCGCAGCACGTCGCTGCGTGGCGGCTTCGGCGGCCATGCCGGACGGCCGCTGGAGAAGGGCGATCGCATCGCCATCGGGGAGGGCGCCGATATGCTTTCGGTGCCGGCTTCGGGTCTCGCGGCGGTTGAACCGACCGCAGCTTTAGCGGATTTCGTCCCGCAGTCTGACGATGGTGCCTTGCTGATCCGCGCCTTGCCGGCTGGGGAACACGGTCTTTTTGCCGAGGACGGCATGGCTTTCTGGGGCCAGACCTGGCGGATTTCGTCGCGTAGCGACCGCACCGGCTACCGCCTGTCGGGAGACCCAATCATGCCGATGGAAAGCGTCGAGATGCGCTCCCACGGCGTCGTGCCGGGCGTGATCCAGGTTCCGCCCGGTGGCGAACCGATCGTGCAGATGAGCGATGCCAACACGGCCGGCGGCTATCCGAAGATTGCCGGCGTCATCGAATGCGACCTGTGGCGGCTTGGCCAAGCCCGGATCGGCAGCCGTATCCGGTTCGTGCGTTCAACCCATGCAGAAGCACGCGCAGTGGAGCAGGCCGTCGCCCAGTATGTCGAGGTTGTCAGGGCCACATCCCAGATGGTCAAACGCGCATTGAAGGCGATGGCCTAGCGCGCGGGTCGCGGCGGGTCACAAGGAGGAAGCGATGAAGATCGATCTGAATTCCGATATGGGCGAAGGATTTGGTCCTTACCGTTTGTGCGATGACGAGGCGATGATGAAAATCGTGTCGTCGGCCAACATCGCTTGCGGCTTCCATGGCGGCGATCCCGATACAATGGCGCGCATGGTGCGACTGGCGAAGGAGAACGGCGTCGGTATCGGCGCGCATCCGGGCCTGCCGGACCGCATGGGCTTCGGCCGTCGCGAAATGCCGTTCCAGCCGGATGAGTTGCGCCAGCAGATGCTCTACCAGCTTGGCGCCCTGATCGCGATTGCCCGGAGCGAGGGCGTGGAAGTGGGGCATTTCAGCTTCCATGCGGCCATGGGCAATATGGTCAACCGCGATCCCGCCCTTGCCGACCTGATGATGGATGCCATCGCTGCCGTCGATCCCAAGCTTGTCGTTTTCGTCACTGCGGGCAGCGGGATTGAAAAGGCAGCGAAACGGGCAGGGCTAAAGACGCTGGCGCTGTTCCTCGCCGACCGCGCCTATGATGCCAGCGGAACGCTCGTTGCCCGCGGTTTGCCGGGCGCGCTGGTCAAGGATGAAACCTCGGTGCGCACGCGCGTGCGCCGCTTCCTTGTCGACGGAGCCGTCGAGGCGATCGACGGAAGCGTCATCGCCATGCCGGCGCGCTCCATTCTCGTCCACAGCGACACGCCCGGCGCGCTGGAGCTTGCGCGCCTCGTTCGCAGCGAGATCGAAGCGGCTGGCGCTACTCTCTCACCGGCCAGCGAACTCGCCCGCTGAAACAAACTCGGTCGCCCTCTGGGCGAACTCATTGCAATCTACCATCGAAAGATCACGCTGATGTCCGTCACAGCCGACCGTCTAAAGAATGTTTCCATCTCCGCTTCGGCGGCCATGACCCAGCGCGCCAGGGAACTGGCTGCCCAGGGGATCAAGGTTGTCAGCCTGTCTTCCGGGGAGCCGGATTTTCCGACGCCGGCCCATGCGATTGAGGCGGCTCATGCGGCGGCGCTGAAGGGCGACACCAAGTATCCGCCGATGGACGGCACGGCGGCGCTCAAGGCGGCGATCAGCCGAAAGTTCAAGCGTGACAACAACCTTGACTATGACGCCAGCCAGATCGTCGTATCGGGCGGCGGCAAGCAGGTGATCTTCAATGCGATGCTCGCCACCTGCAATCCCGGCGACGAGGTCGTGATCCCCACGCCATCCTGGGTCAGCTATGCCGATATCGTCAAATTCGCTGGCGGCGTGCCGGTGCCCGTTCCTTGCTACGAGCAGGCAGGCTTCAAGTTGCGCCCTGAGGATCTGGAGGCCGCGATCACGCCGCGGACCAAATGGCTGTTTCTGAACTTCCCCAACAATCCGACGGGGGCCGCGTGTTCTCGCGCCGAAATGGCCGCGATTGCGGAAGTGATGCTGCGCCATCCCCATGTGCTGATCCTGACGGACGATATCTACGAACATCTGGTCTATGATGATTTCGAGTTCTGCACGATTGCGGAGGTCGAATCTCGGCTCTACGACCGCGTGCTGACCATGAACGGTGTTTCCAAGGCCTATGCCATGACCGGTTGGCGGCTTGGTTTCTGCGCCAGCGGCTCCAGGGAACTGATGGCTGCCATCAGCAACGTTAACGGCCAGAACAGCGGCGGCACGGCGACGCTGACCCAGGCTGCCGCCATCGCCGCGCTCGACGGCCCGCAAGACCTGCTCAAGGAGCGCGCGGCGATCTACCGGGAGCGGCGCGATTTCGTCATCGAAAAGCTTTCGCAAGTGGAAGGCCTGCGCTGCCACAAGCCGGAAGGTGCCTTCTACCTTTATCCCAACATGTCGGGCCTGATCGGCAAGACCAGCAAGGGCGGGCGCAAGATCGACACCGATGTGGATTTCGTCATGGCGCTTGTCGATGAGCACCATGTTGCCACCGTCCAGGGTGCCGCCTATGGCATGAGCCCCTATTTCCGCATTTCCTATGCCACCAGCATGGAGATGTTGAACGAGGGCTGCGCCCGTATCGCCCAGTTCTGCAAGGACATGCACTGAACTTTCAACAGTGGCGTCCCTTAGTTTTTCAGTCCTTCGGTCAGCTCGACAAGAATGTCCCTGACCGCAAGCGCCGGTTCCGATAGCGGGTTCTGATCGGAGACGCACAGCGATAGCGTCTCCTCGATCCGCGGGGAGATGATCCGGCAAATCAGCGGCTCGCTGGTTTCCGTCACAATACGGTCGGCAATAGCCTTCGGCATGATGGTGGCGCCAAGACCGGCGGCAACCGCCCGGGCAAGCGTCCGGACGATCTCGACCTCTGCCACGACCTTCATATTATTGCGCGTCCGGGTGAAAGCGGTATCAACTGCACGACGGACGAAATTGTAAGCCGGCGGCAGCAGAAGTGGCATGCCGTCCAGCGCCGCCAGGGGTACCGGCTTGCCGTCTGCTTCGATCCCGAAGTCGCGATGGGCAACCAGATAGAATTCTTCGCTCAGGATCGGATCGAACCGGACACCCTTGATCGGTCCATTGCCATGGATAAGGGCCATTTCCAACCGGCCGTTCATGATCATCTGGCTATAGGTCTGGCCGACGCTTTCGGTGAGATGCAGCAGGATGCCGGGATGACGACGGCGTGTTTCGGCCAGCAGCTCGACGGACAAGGTTGCGGCACTGCTGAACGGCACAAGCCCGACAGAAACGCGCCCGGCCAGTGAGTTTCCAGCAGCGGAGGCATCCGCTTGCGCCTGGTCCATCTGGCGCAGGATGATCTGGGCATGGCGGTAAACCGAATGGCCTGCATCCGTCATGCTGACGCCTTGCTGGCTGCGGATCAGAAGCTTGTGGCCGAAATGCTCTTCCAGCGCGGCCAGTTGCTGGCTGAGCGCCGGCTGGGCGATATGCAGCAGATCGGCAGCCCGCGTTATGCTGCCGCTGTCGACAATGACGATGAATGATTTGAGACGTCTGATGTCCATTGGGACCATATGTTGGTTGATCTGCGCAGGCGCATGTTTGCAGACGCAAGACCCTTTTGCAACGTGATCCGTCGGGTAACCCAAGTCTTGGAAGACAGGGTTTTTGCGCCTCCATACAAGTTGCTTATTGCTCCAGAGATAATCGGTCTTAGGCAAGGAATTAAAGCTTCGCTAGTGTCTTAGGCAACAACAAGGGGATCAGAATGCCTTTCTCTGATTACAAGACCGCATTGGTGACCGGCGCATCCTCCGGTATTGGCGCTGCCGTCGTGGAGCGGTTTCGTCGAGAGAATATCGAAGTTCACGCCATCGCGCGCAGTGATGATGCCCTTCAGCAACTCGCCGCGCATACCGGTTGCATTCCCCACGTGATCGACGTCACGGATCGCGCAGCAATTGCCGAACTCGCCGGTCGCGTTCAGTTCGACATTCTCGTCAACAATGCTGGCGTCGATCGGCCAAAGAAATTCCTCGAAGCCGATGAAAGAGATATCGACCTGCTCGTGGACGTCAATTTGCGCGCCGTGCTGCATATCTGCCGCCTGATCGTGCCGGGCATGGTGGCGCGGGATCGAGGTCACGTCATCAACATTTCCTCGATCGCTGGGAACTATAATTTCGGCGGCAATTCGACCTATCATGCCGTCAAGGCCGGCGTCGCCATGTTGTCAAACCAGCTGCGTCTCGACGCCTTTGGCAAACGTGTGCGCGTCACGGAAATCTGCCCCGGGCGCGTGGCGACCGATATCTTCAATCATGTTCACGGCAACGATCCCAGCATTCGCGAGCGCTTCATCGACGGTTTCGAACTTCCACAGGCTGCCGACATTGCCGAAGCGATCGCCTTTGCTATCGCTGCACCGGTGTCGATGAATATCGGGCACATGGAGATCACGCCGACGCTGCAGGTCATGGGCGGCCTGCAGACGGCCCGGCCGCAGCCGGCTCCGGCGGGCGGTGTGAATGGCGAGGAGCAGCGGCCGTGACCGGATTTGATCTGTCAGCCATCCTGTCTGACCCGGACTATGTCCAGATGCTGCTGCATGGCATCGAAATGACGTTCGTGATCTTTTTCGGCTCATGGATGCTGGCGATGACGCTGGCTTTTACCCTGCTCGGCATACGTTTCTCGCCGTTCCGTTTTGGCGACAGATTTGTTGCCGCCTATGTCTCCTATCACCGCAACGTCCCGACACTCGTGCAACTGATGCTGTGGTATTTCGGCATATTTACACTCCTGCCCGATTGGTTGACGTCCTGGCTGGTGGAGCATAATGCCGAAACGATCTTTGCCGTCGTCGGCCTCGGCTTGTGCCAGGCGGCATATTTCAGCGAGGACCTGCGGTCTGGGCTGCGCTCGGTGAGCCCCGGACAGATGGAGGCGGCCAAGGCGCTCGGACACGGCTATCTCTCGGCAATGCGTTTCGTAATCATGCCGCAGGGGGTACGCAATGCCTTGCCGCCGCTCATCAATCATAGCGTCTCCCTGTTCAAGAACAGCAGTCTCGCAATCGTCATTGGCGCGCCTGAACTGACGCATGCCGTCAAAGAGATCGAAAACCTTAGCTTTCGAACCTTTGAAATCTACCTCATCGGCACGGTTCTGTACCTCTTCATCTCCCTTCTCATCATGGGTACGGGCGCCTATATGTCATTGCGCGCTGATCCCGCCTGGAGGGTACGCGCATGATCAGCGACATCACGGCGATCATCAGCGACTACTGGCTTCTGCTTCTGATCGGGCAGTATCCCAACGGCCCGCTCGGCGGCCTGGCCAACACGCTCATCCTGTCTGCGTTCAGCATCGCGCTGGCCTTTCCGGTCAGCATCCTGTTTGCCCTGGCGCGCCTATCGAAATGGCGGCTGTTGCGCTGGCCGGTCACAGCATTGGTTTATGTCACACGCGGTGTACCTTTGCTGATGCTCATCCTCTGGAGCTATTTCCTCGTGCCGCTTTGGACTGGGGCAGACGTTCCGAGCTTCGTGACGATGCTGACGACGCTTGTGGTCTATCAGGGCGCCTTCCTCAGCGAGGTGGTTCGCGGCGGTATCGTGGCGCTGGGTCACGGCCAGATGGAGGCGGCCAAAGCACTCGGCCACAGTTATCTCGGGGCCATGCGGTTCGTCATCCTGCCGCAGGCGCTCTACAACATGATCCCGAGCATCATCTCAACCTTCGTCTCGACGATCAAGGACACGACGCTCGGCTATGTCATCAATGTGCCGGATCTCACGTTTGCGGCAAGCCAGGTCAACAATCAGCTGCTGACCCAACCATTCCAGGTCTTCCTCATCCTCGCCGTCGTCTACTACGCAATCTGCTGGAGCCTGACGCATGTCGCCAACGTCATCGAGCGCCGGATCACACGCCGGCGGGCCGGCTTGACGGATCGCGCAAAGCCGGTGTCGCTGGCAATGTCCAAAATCGTATCGGAGCAGCCATGACCCTGTCAGACACATCAGCCCAACAGCCCCCGGCTATTCGAATTGCAAATGTCTACAAGAGCTACGGGGATCATCCTGTTCTGAAGAATATCGACGCCGAGGTTGCCCGCGGCGAGGTGGTGGTGATCTGCGGCCCGTCGGGGTCGGGAAAATCGACGCTGATCCGAACCATCAATCGCCTGGAAGAGATCAGCAGCGGCGTGATCAGCTTCGACGGCCAGAATATCCACGCTCCGATGCGGACCAAGGAACTCAATCTTCTGCGCAGCCGCATTGGCTTTGTGTTCCAGAACTTCAATCTTTTCCCGCATCTGTCCGTTGTCGAGAATGTTTCGATGTCGCCCATCCGGGTGAAAGGCGTTGCTCCCGCGGAGGCCCACGACAAGGCGTTGAAGCTGCTTGATCGAGTAGGGCTTGCAGACAAGGCGAATGCCTATCCAGCCCAACTCTCCGGTGGACAGCAGCAGCGGGTAGCGATCGCACGTGCGCTCGCCATGGAGCCGCCGGTCATGCTGTTCGACGAACCGACTAGCGCGCTCGACCCCGAGATGGTCGGAGAGGTCCTGGCGGTCATGAAAAGCCTTGCAGCCGATGGCATGACGATGCTGTGCGTCACTCACGAAATGGGCTTCGCCCGCGACGTTGCTGACCGGATCTGGTTCATCGATGCGGGTGAAATTATCGAGACGGCCCCGCCGGAAGAGTTCTTCAAGGCGCCCCGTCACCCCCGTGCACAGCGGTTCCTCGCCGACCTGCGCCACTGACATCCGCAACCTCAAACCGAAACCAAAACCAAAATAACGGAGAACAGCAATGAACTGGAAATCACTCACGCTTACGGCAGTGCTGGCCGGCGCATCGGCCATCTCACCGGCCAAGGCGGATCAGCTCGACACGATCATGTCGTCCAAGACGTTGCGTTGCGCCACGTTTGCCGACGTGCCTCCCTTCGCGTCGCCCGATCCGACAACCCGCGAAATGGCTGGCTTCGACGTTGATCTGTGCAATGCGATCGCCGCCGAACTCGGCGTCAAGGCTGAAGTGAAGCCCGTCTCGGTCGAAGCCCGTGTGCCGGAGGTCAAGCTCGGTCGTGTTGATATCACGGTCGCGAACCTCGCTTACACGCTGAACCGCGCAGAGCAGATCCAGTTCAGCGATCCCTATTATCTGGCGAAAGAAATGCTGATCGTTCCAGCCGACGACGCCGGCCAGAAGAAGTCCGACTACGAGGGCCAGCGCATCGCCTCGACCAAGGGTTCGACCTCGGAAATGTCGATCAAGCTCAACAAGTCCGAGCCCCTGACCTTCCAGGATACCGCGTCTGCCTATCTCGCCGTACAGCAGGGCAAGGCGCGCGGAATGGTGGCCAATACCATGACGACGACTAAGTTCGTCAACGAATCCAAGACCAAGGGCAAGGAAATGCGGATGATCCAGGATCCGATGCTGTTCCAGCCGATCGGCATCGGCATGGCCAAGGACAATCCGGCCCTGACTGCGAAGATCAACGAAGTACTGCGTAAGCTGGACACGTCAGGCGAAATCAACAAGATCTGGGACAAGTGGCTTGGCCCGGACACCGAATACAAGATGACACGCACCGACAAGGTCGTGCCGCTCTCCGAACTGAAGTTCGACCCGATCCCCTAAGACCGCAGGGCTTCAGCCCCGCCGGCAGCTCAACTGAAAAACAATGGTGACAGAAGGCGGCGGGGCGTGCCCGCCGCCGGTCCAACCGTGGGAGGAATCCAGTGATCCACATTAAAGACATCGCCGAACGGCCAGCCCAGGCCGATATCGACGCCCTTGCCAAATTCTCGCCGGCAACGATCCATGAAGCCCAGGGGCGTCTCGGCGCGCTATCCTCGCGCCTGAAGCCCGTGGACTACCGCATGAAGCTGTGTGGCCCGGCCTTCACGGTCAAATGCGCCCCGCGCGACAACATCATGCTTCAGCTTGCCATCAACTATGCCAAGCCCGGCGATATCATCGTCGTGTCGGCTGGCGAATACGAAGAAGCCGGATCCTTCGGCGATGTGCTCGCCAATGCCTGCCTTGCCAAAGGCATCGGTGGTTTGGTGACCGATACCGGCGTGCGCGATACGCTGCAACTACGTGACCTCGGCTTCCCGGTCTTTTCGCTCAGCGTCTGCATCAAGGGGACCGTAAAGGAAACCATCGCTGCGGTGAACGACTCCATCATCGTCGGCGGAGAAACCATCCATCCCGGTGACATCATCGTCGGCGATGCCGACGGACTGGTGGTCGTGCGTCGCGAAGACGCCCAGGATGCGGCCAAGCTTTCGCAGGCCAGGGAAGATGCCGAGGCCGGCTTTATCGAAGCCTACAAGCAGGGCAAATCGGTGATCGAGGTCAGCAGTCTCGAAGCGGTTCTAAAAGCCAAGGGCCTGGTCGTCGATATCTGAATGCGGTCCGCCGCTTCCGAATTGAGTCAGGGTTTTCTCATATCGCAAGGAGGTTTTCATGACCTTCCCACTTTTTGATCTTTCCGGTCATCGTGCCTTGGTGACGGGTTCGTCGCAGGGGATCGGGTTTGCTCTTGCACAGGGGCTTGCCGAACACGGAGCATCCGTCGTTCTGAATGGCCGCGACGGCAGCAAGCTTGCGGCTGCGGCTAACAGTTTGCGGCAGGCGGGCCATGCGGTCGCGGTCAGCGATTTCGACGTGACCGATGCCGATGCGGTGAAGCGCGGCGTCGACACGATCGAGCAGACTGTCGGGCCAATCGACATCCTGATCAACAATGCCGGCATGCAGTTCCGCACGCCGCTGGAGGCGTTTCCCGTCGATCGCTGGGAACAGCTGCTGAAGACCAATGTCTCCAGCGTGTTTTACGTCGGGCAGGCGGTAGCACGGCACTTGATCGACCGCGGGCGGGGCAAAATCGTCAATATTGCCTCGGTGCAGAGCGAACTTGCGCGTCCCGGCATCGCACCCTACACGGCGAGCAAGGGTGCCGTGAAGAACCTCACCCGCGGCATGTGCGCCGACTGGGCCAAGTACGGCCTGCAGATCAACGCGCTGGCGCCCGGCTATTTCAAGACGCCGCTCAACCAGGCACTGGTCGAGAGTGCGGAGTTCTCCTCATGGCTCGAGAAGCGCACGCCCGCTGCCCGTTGGGGCAATGTCGACGAACTGGTCGGGGCTGCGGTCTTCCTGTCGAGCCGGGCTTCCTCTTTTGTCAACGGACACACGCTCTATGTTGATGGCGGCATCACCACCAGCCTCTGACGGGAAGGATCCGTTTGATCCGATCGTCGTGATGGGCGTCTGCGGTTGCGGCAAGAGTTTGGTCGCTGCGCGGCTGTCGCATCTCTTGAACTGTCGGTTCCTGGAGGGCGATAGCCTTCATCCGCCCGCCAATGTCGGCAAGATGCGCATCGGTCTGGCGCTTGACGACGATGATCGCTGGCCGTGGCTGGATGCACTTGGACAGGAGCTGGGCGCAGCCGGCGATATCGTCATCTCCTGCTCGGCCTTGAAGCGGGCCTATCGGGATCGGTTGCGGCGGCTTGCCGGCCGACCGGTGACCTTTGTCTTCCTGCGCGGAGAAAGGGCCCTGCTGACCGCACGCATGGCGGAGCGCACCGACCATTATATGCCGCTTTCATTGCTCGACAGCCAGTTGGCCGCGCTGGAGCCGCCGGTGGCAGAGGCAGACGTGATCAGCATAGACATCAACCAGCCGCTGGAGGCCATCGTCGACATGGCCATGACCTGCATGTCCGCCCGAAGGGCCGGCACTGAGCAAACTGACAGATATGTGGAGGACACGATGAGCAAGCCAGAAATTCTGATGACAGGCCCCTATCCGGATTGGGATCTGGTCGATCTCGAAGAGCGTTATGTGGTGCACAAGCTCTATGAGGCAGCCGATCGCGAAGCTTTCCTCGACCGCAACGGAGCCACTGTCAGGGCGATTGCCACCCGCGGTGAACTCGGTGCTTCGGCGGATCTGATCGGTAAGCTGCCGAAGCTGGAGATCGTCTCGGTCTATGGTGTCGGCTATGATGCCGTCGATCTTGCGGCCTGCCGCGCGCGTGGCATCCGTGTCACCAATACGCCCGATGTGCTGACCAATGACGTGGCCGATCTCGGCGTGGCCATGATGCTGTGCCTGTCGCGCGGTATGATCGGCGCCGAGCGCTGGGTGCAGGACGGAAGCTGGGCGGCCAAGGGGCTCTATCCCCTGAAGCGCCGGATCTGGGGGCGCAAGGCCGGCGTGCTCGGTCTCGGACGTATCGGTTTCGAAGTGGCCAAGCGGCTCAAGGGCTTCGATATGGACATCGCCTATAGCGATGTGTCCGCCAAACCTTACGCGGACGGCATGACTTTCATCGCCGATCCCGTCGCGCTGGCAGACTATGCCGATTTCCTGTTCGTCACGCTGGCGGCATCTGACGTCACCCGCCATATCGTCTCGAGCGACGTGATCGCAGCGCTTGGTCCAGACGGCATGCTGATCAACATCTCGCGCGCGTCCAATATTGACGAGGAGGCCTTGCTCGCAGCGTTGGAGACCGGCTTGCTGGGATCGGCGGCACTTGACGTGTTCGAAGGCGAGCCAAAGCTCAATCCGCGGTTTCTGGCGCTCGACAACGTGCTGCTGCAGCCGCATCACGCGTCGGGCACGATCGAAACCCGCAAGGCGATGGGCAAACTCGTTCGCGACAATCTTGCCGCACATTTTGCCGGCGCATCCCTTCTCACTGCAGTCGTTTGAGGTCATGTCCATGAAAGCCGTTGTCATTCACGCCGCCAGGGATCTGAGGATCGAAGAGAGGGACGTCGAAGCACTCGAGCCCGGCCAGGTCGAGGTGGCAATCGAGGCGGGCGGAATTTGCGGCTCCGATTTACACTACTACAATCACGGTGGCTTCGGCGCCGTGCGGCTGCGCGAGCCGATGATCCTCGGTCATGAAGTGGCCGGAACGGTGAGGGCTCTGGGCGCGGGTGTCTCGACACTTGCGGTCGGCGACCGAGTTGCGGTTTCACCGAGTCGTCCCTGCAGCGCCTGCGACTATTGCCTTGCCGGCCAGCAGAACCATTGCCTGAATATGCGCTTCTACGGCAGTGCCATGCCAATGCCGCATATCCAGGGCGCCTTCCGCCAGCGGCTCGTGGCCGAGCAGTGGCAGTGTCATACGGTGGCAGAAGGTGTCTCGATCCACGAGGCCGCCATGGCCGAACCGTTCGCGGTGACGCTGCATGCGGTGGCTCGTGCCGGTTCACTGATCGGCAAACGGGTGCTGGTCACCGGCTGCGGCCCGATCGGCGCTCTGGCCATCATCGCTGCCCGCGCCCATGGTGCCCGCGAGATCGTAGCTACCGACATGATGGATGCGGTTCTCGACAAGGCGCTTGAGGTCGGTGCCGACCGCGTCATCAATGTCGCCGCCAATCCGGAGCAACTCCAGGCCTATGCGGCGAACAAGGGCCATTTCGACATGCAGTTCGAGGCGTCCGGAAACGAGCGGGCCGTCCGCTCAGGTCTGGACGTGCTCAAGCCGCGTTCGGTGCTTGTCCAACTCGGCCTCGGCGGTGACGTCGCCATCCCGCAAAACATGGTTGTCGCCAAAGAGATCGAGATGAAGGGCACGTTCCGGTTCCATGAGGAGTTTGCCCTGGCCGTCGATCTTATCAATCACCGCAGGGTGGACCTGAAGCCGTTGCTGACGGGCGTGTTTCCGCTCGAGGATGCCGTCGCGGCCTTCGAAACAGCCGGGGACAGGACACGGTCCATGAAAGTGCAGCTTTCCTTCTAGATAGTTGAGTGGCCGGCATACGCTCAGCAGCGAAACTACACAGTCACAGGTTCATATCCAGTCAAGGCGAAGACGACTGAAGTCCAGGCGGATTGGGAGATTGTTTTCCCATCTGCCTGGACGATGTGGATCAGCGATTTATCCGAGCGACTATGCAGCTTCCCAAACCTGATTGAGGATCTTCGCCGCAAGTGCAGCTTTGTCCTGCGGTAGGAAGCGACCGTAGTGCTGCTGAACGACATCCGGCGTGTCCTGAATGGCGTAGCTGGCCTGCTCGTATGATCCGGTTTGCTTGAGGATATGCGTTGCCAGAATATCCCGAAGGTTATGCGGTCCGTGCGGCAGTAATCCCTTGATAGCTCCGCGGCCGGTATAGGGGTTGTAAATGCCATAGCGTTGGATCACGGTTCGCCAGGCTTCATAGAATTTGGTGGAATCGTATGCCGCGTCCAGGCTGGTCGTCTTCACCGTCTTGACGAACAGGGTGCCGGGATCCTTCGCTGGCCCGAGCAGCACACCGCGATGGCGATCGATATAGGCCTCAAGATATTTGTAGAGGTCGAGCAGATCCGGCAGGATTAGCCGGAACGGCTTTTGTCCGAAGAAGGATGAGGCTGAGTTCTTGAAGGCGACCGACGGGATGAGGACCTCCCATCCGTTCTCCCGATCGCTCCAGCGCAGTTCACCGCATTTCATGTCTTCCAGCCGTCGCTCAGATGTCGGAAAATGCCCGCGCGGGCACAGGCGAAGCTGGCGAAGGTTCTTTTGTCGAAGCCCAAGATGAAGACCCAAGCGAAGCAAAAGGAAAGAGCGAACCGCTTCGGCTGCTGCTCGAGGATAACGATCTTCATCCGGCATGCGCTTCAGGATCTCATCTGTGATCTTGCGGTATTCCAACAGTGGGCTGTCTGCTTCAAGGACCACCATGATCGGCTCGAAGGGGTCGCGATGGACACGCATGACCCGCTGGATTTCCTTCGAGCGATTGGCGGCGTGCCGGTGGAATGCATCGCATGCGCCGTGCCAGTCGCGCGTCGCAAACTCAATCTCCTCCTGCGCGATCAGCCCTTCGATTGGCTGAACCTTCTTCAGGAGCTCCGGATGCTGGCGGATCCAGCCCACCTCTGCCCGGGTAAGAGCTTGGGCGACCATCAGCATGTCTTCTTCCCACTTGGTATAGAAGCCACGCCGCTGCTCTCGCCATTGCAGGTACCAATCCCACACACCTGGGAAGATCAGCAGGCCAAAGGTCAGTTGGCTGAGCGGCACGCCGCGCCCTTTGACTATCCCGGCGGGCGATGCGGCGAGCGCCCCGAACATCAGCCCGAGATGCTCGACCTTCTGCGATGCTGTTTCCTCACCCCATACCCCGTTGCGTTGAAATCCGATCGCCGTCAGCGTCGATGTCTTGAAGCGGATCAGATCGGCCATCTCCATAGCCAGCCGCGGCGGCGCATCGACGACGCCAGACAGGAGGTCAGGGTCTTCAAAGGCTTCCGCATTGTGGCTCGTGTCGACTGAATTGAATTGCGATCGTGGGGACAGAGCTCCTCCGCCATAGGTGATCCCCGGAAACCGTATTGCATAACGTTGTTTGGTCGCCGCCGCCTGGTAGCGACGATAGTCAGTCGAGCCCGAGATGATGACCCTGCGCACCCATTCGATGATTTCCTCCCTCTTGGCGAACGGCAGGCTGCTGAAATCGTCCGGAAGATGCCACGCAAGGCGCCGCCGTTCCGCAGCGCTGATGTCACCCATATCATGACCGTAAAGGGAGCGGGATTGGTGCGGCAACTTGGCCTTGAAATAGCCTTGCACCAGTCGATAACGCCGTTCGATGCGGGACAGGATCTCGAAGCTCGTCAGAGATCGCGGCACGCGCTCGCCTTGAAGCCATGACAGCAGGGTCTTGTCATCGAAAGTCTCGCCCAAGCGAACGACGGCGCGGTAAAGCTGCCAGTAGCTCTCGCCAAACCGGCGCATTTGATACACGAGTGCATCGTGAAAGCTGGCCGGATCATCGGTTGCTTCGAACAATGGTTCAGGAAACGGACTAATCGGTTTCGGTTGTGGCCCCCTTGGCATTGACGAAGATGGCGCCGGGGTCTTGTCGGAGAGGATCTGTCGCGGCCTGGAACGCGTGGTTGTGTCGGACTTGCGCGGAGCGGTATTCTTCGATTTCGCACGTGGTTTTGTCGACAGGATGTCCTCGGCGACAGGTGGCGCTCCAAGCCAGCGGATAATCGCGTCCAAACCTGGACGCAGCTGCTTCTTCAACTCCGCTGTCATTTCGCCTTCAATCCCGCATGCGTCGCCAATGGCCGTCCAGTCCATACGGCCATTGACGATCGGTGGGGGCCGGCGGTGGATGACAAGACGAATGAGATAGGGCCGAATGTTTTCCAACACCCGCTTTGAGGCGACTGGCGCAATGCGCACGTCGCAGAAATCCGAGATTTTTTGTTGGAAGTGATGAGATGAACGATCGTGTTTTGCCATGTCCTTATTCCAATTCTCTCGGCACCGGTGCCGAGGGCGGGCGGAAATAGGAGCGGACATTTAACAAATGGTTTTTCGGCCGCTGCAAGCATTCGGTTCCAGGGCTGGTCCCCAGATTTCAATCGCATTATAGCGCTGGCTTCATTCATCCCGAACGGGTCTATTTCGGTGCTTTAACGCAAGTGACTTTGTTAAATAGTCCCGATCGGTTCTTTTGACTTCCCTTTGTGCCGTCTGGTGATATAATCGTCCCGATAGGGGTGATTATGGAAAAGATATCAGATACGAAAAGCCTCGGCATTCTGATCCGTCAGGAGCGCAAACAGCAAGGGTTAACCCAGGAGCAACTCGCTGGGGTGATTGGTGTGGGCGTACGTTTTCTGCGTGAACTCGAGGCCGGCAAAGAGAGCTGCCAGATTGGCCGTGCGATGCAAGTCTTGGCCGGTCTTGGCCTTATTGTGTCGGTCGGGCGTCGCCAGAGTTTGCGATCATGACCCGCGTATTAGACGTCTATTTTCGCGAGACCAAGGCGGGCGTACTCGGCCGGCTTGACGACGGCCTGCTGACTTTTGCCTATGATGGCCCGTATCTCCTGGACCAACGATCGCGGGCGATCTCGTTCTCGATGCCCCTGCAAGAAGAACCCTTTGGTGATCAGGTGGTGCGCCCCTTTTTCTCCGGGCTCTTGCCGGACGAGGGCGCTCGGCAACGTCTTGCTGGTGCGCTGGGCCTTTCGGCAGGCAACGCCTTCGGTCTGCTGGAAGTGATCGGCGGCGAATGCGCAGGTGCCCTGTCACTCTACCCGGCCGGCACGGCGCCAGAACCTTCCGGGCAGTCCCAAGCGGAAATTCTTACTCCAGAACGTCTGGATGAAATTCTCAGCAGGCTGCGGACAAGGCCTTTGCTTGGTGGAGACGAGGGCATTCGTCTGTCGCTCGCCGGCGCGCAGGATAAACTGGCGGTCATTGTCGATGGAAATTCCATTGCCTTGGCGAGAGATGGTCGACCAACTACCCATATCTTGAAGCCGGTCATCCAGGCGCTGGAAGGCACAGTGGAGAACGAGTATTTTTGTATGCGGCTGGCTGCCCGCCTCAAGCTGCCGGTACCCCATGTCGAGATACGCCTAGACGGGGCGACTGCCTTTCTCCTGGTTGAGCGTTATGATCGGACGAAGGCTGCAGACGGCATCATTGAGCGCCTGCACCAGGAAGACTTTTGCCAGGCCCTTAGCGTACCGCCGGAGCTGAAGTACGAGGCTGAGGGCGGTCCGGGAACCGAACGGTCTCTCGGGCTGATCGACCAGGCCTGCGCGAGACCTGTCGCGGATCGGTTGCAGTTCATCCGCATGCTGATCTTCCACTATCTCGTCGGCAATGCCGATGCCCATGGCAAGAACTACGCCCTGCTTTACGGCTCCGATACACCGGATCTGGCACCGATCTATGATGTCGTTTGCACGGCCGTCTATCCCCGCTTGTCAAAGAGGCTCGCCATGAAGATTGGTGGCCGCGATGTGCCCGACACGATCCAGCTGAATCATTGGACGACACTTGTGCCTGAAACCAAATCTTCTCAGCGCATCCTTGTTCGCGACCTTGCCCAAATGGCGGAAAGGATTGTGATTGAGGCCGATGCCCTCGTTGCAGAGTTGGCCGACGAGGGGATCAGGCATCCTATCCTAAGCGGAATTCGCAAAGTCATCTCAAGTCGGGCTGGATCGCTGCGGAGAGTAACGGAACAGGCGTCTTAGCCCTGAGTGGTCGGCAGCATGTGGCGGTCTGTCCCTCGGATCAAGGCCGAGGTGTGTTGCGCGGGGTCTTCCATGAAATTCCCATAACGCGGGACAACCTGCCCAGAATGGTCTGCGTCTTGTAACGAGACGCATCCTGCGGACCGTGCTGTCGTGAACCGAGCCCATAGTCTCGGCCATCAGGCTTCCATCTCTTGCGTTTGACGGGCCGCTTTTGCGGCCCTTTTGCTGAGCACGGCTCATTTCGGAGCCTTGCCATTTTTCTGCCGTCTGTTTGGGGGCTTGCAGCCCCGTCCTCCGTCAAGACCAAGCCCTTCGGGCAAAGCATCCGGGCCGTGGCTCGGCGTTCGCCTGCGCCCGCACCACCCCGGACGCGTTT
>NZ_AHZC01000413.1 GCF_000247475.1 Rhizobium sp. PDO1-076
TAGCTTCTGCACCAGGCTTTCGTAGACGGGCAGATCCGCTGCGGTCATGAAGGTAAGTTGCTGGAAAAAGGGATGGTCTTCCGGCAGGTCGCTGAACAGTTCGACCGCCGTCTCGGCGATCGATAAACCCATTTCGAACAGCAATCCGGCAGCGCCGGTTTCGTTCATGACCTGGCGGAAATAGGGGTGGGCCGCGAGTTGTTCGGCAGACATCATCGGCTGTTTCATGCTGCCGAAGAGCAGGTTTTCCACGACTGTCGCATGGCCATTGTAGGATTTCGGTTCAAAGGGCTCAACGAGCGTATCCAGTTCCTCGTCCTGCAGACGGCGGCGCATTTCGGTGCGCAGTTCGACGATCCGATCGACGAGCGCCTTGTGTTTGACGATATCGACCCGCGAACGCAGGGCAAGATCGAGAATGTCCTCGGTGATCGTCACGGTGTCGAGGACGGTGCCGATGACCTTGTAGAGATCTTCCGGACCGCTTGCCCCTGCCGACTGATAGTCAACCCAGTCGCTGTTGAGGTCGAGATAAGGGTTGCCGGCGAGTTGGGCTTCGGTGCGCTCCCATTGGTTCTGCCGCGCTGCCGCGTCGGTGTATTCGATGTCGCGCAGCGGAGCGTGTTTCAGCCCGTAAAGCAGATTGTCGCGCAGCGTGCCCTGGAAGAAATGCGTGTCGGACGAGGCATAGGAAAGTTGGCGGCCGGTCACGGCTTCGGGCATTTCGTGCAGTTCCTGACCCGCAATCGTGATGCGACCGGAATCGGGAAGGATGATCCGGCCGATGGCTTCCGCCAGGGCCTCTCCAGCATTGCCGTTGTGGTCGATGATCGCGACCGTCTCGTTGGGTTGAATTTCCAGCGAGATGCGATCAAGCCGGCGCGCGCCGCTGTCGTCGCAAAGGACAAGGTTGCTGACGACCAGAGCTTCCGAGAGCCGCGGCGAACGGGTCTTTACCAGGGCCTGCACGGCAGGGCTGACCAGCGGCTCGATATCGAATTGCTCGACGACCTGCTGATACTTGATCTGGACGTCCTGGCGCGCCTGATCCCAGTCGATCAGTTCCTTGATCGGTCCTGGGAGATCCTTGTAGGCGGCAATGACGGCCACCAGCTGGCCGATATCCAGTGTACCTTGAAGGGCAAGCGTTCCGCCCACGACATAGAACAGGAAGGGAGTCAGCTGGGCGAGGATGTTGTTGATGAACTTGACCAGGAACTTCCACTGGTAAAGGTCGTAGCGGATCGAGAAGATCCGCGCCAGTCGGGCGGTGATGTCGGCGCGTTCGAGGTTCGAGGTGTCATTGGCGCGGATCGTGAAAATCCCGTCGATGACTTCGGCAACACGGCCGGAAAGTTCGCGTGCGGTCAGCTGCCGCTCGCGTCCCAATTCCAGCAGGCGTTTGCGCATGCGCGGGATGATGGCAGCCTGGACACCGACCATGGCCGTTGCAATCAAGCCTAGCCAGATGTTCTGCACCAGAATGAAGATCAGCGCAGTTATGGCCTGCCCGCCGAGGAGTGCCGGCTGGACGAAGGCGTCGCCGATAAAGCCGCCGAGCGGTTCGACTTCGTCCTTGATCATGGTGGCAATTTCGGGAGACTTCACCCGCTTGAAATGCAGCGGCGGAAACCGCAGGGCCCGATCGAAAAGCTCGAAGCGAATGCGGCGGAGCATGCGCTCGCCAAGCCGGCCCTTGTAGGTATTGATGTAGAATTTGAACAGGCCGTTCAGCACGACAAGACTGAGGAAGACAAGGCTGAGGCCCATCAGGGTCTGGAAACGATCGAGGCTGAAGCCACCGAACAGATCGACATGCCCGATGAGCGGCATGTCGAAAGACAGCTCCATGAACGGTTGGGTGGCCGTGGGGTTTTCAAACCCCTCTCCCTGAATGGGACCATTGACGATCTGCTTGGGCAGGTCGAAGGCAAGGAAGTAGGGGATCATCGACAGGAACACGACCAGCAGGATCCAGAGCTGCTGGGCATAGGTGTTCGCCCAAATGTAACGCGTCAGGCTTTTTTCCATTTTCCACCGCACAATGTATCGGAGGTCGGTAACAGGCCCACCACATGAAGATAAAACAGCCCCACCGCTGATCGCCATGCAATTCGACCAGGAACCTATCTGCAATCCGGGGCGCGACAAGCGTTATCGGTGCATCGTCCCCGCACAATTCATTGAAGTGTTTGAAATGTCGCCGACGTCAAGCGTGCCGGCGACATATCTGACGTTTGGCTACTGGATCCACCGATCCAGGAAGTTGTTTTTCTTTTCGGCCGTCTTGCTGGCATCCCGGTGAAGCAGGATGACCCGTTCGGCCTCCGACAGCGCGGGCCTGGACAGATCGCGGGCCAGGGCATCGACCAGCAGAGGTTCCTGCTGCAATTCCGGCCGCTTCAGTCTGACCTTGTTGCCGACACCGCGCAGTTCCTCGTCGCCGAGTACGGTCCAGTCGCCGCCGCAATACGAAGCGAAGGCATCACTGGCGATGACCTGGGAGTCGTATTTCTTGGTGAAGGCCTGCAAGCGCTCGACTTCGTTGACTGACGAGCCGAAGGCGGAGAAGGTCAGGCGGTCGCGAAGGCCGACATTGCCGAACATGACATTGCCAATATGCAGGCCGAGGCCGTAGCCGATCGCTTTCTGATTGTTGGCGCGTCTCTGGCGGTTCAGTTCGCTCATGCGGGCCTGTGCCTGCCGCACGGCTTCGAAAGCAAGCCGGCATGCAACTTCAGATGTATCCTTGTGTCGCCCGCAGGGGTAGACCGCGAGAAAGCCGTCTCCGACGAAGCTGACGATTTCGCCGCCATTGCGATTGAATGGCTGGGCGGCGGCATCGAAGAACTCATTCAGGGCGTCGATATAGGCCTGGCGGCCTTCTGTATCGGCGATCTGGGTGGACTGACGTATGTCGCCCATGACCAGGGCTGCGCGGACGGTTTCACCGTCACCGCGGCGGATCTGGCCGTTGAGCACGCGCTTGCCGGCGCCTTCGCCAAGATAAGTCGTCAGCAGGTTGTTGGCGAGCTTGTCGAGAACGGCGACCTTGGCGGCAACGGCCAGATGATCCTGGATGCGCATCAGCGCGGCGATGACGTCCTCGCTGAAGCCCTGTTCGCTTGCCGTGGACCAAGAGCCGATCATGCCCTGCGACGACTGGTTGCCGAGCGGTTGGACGAAGGCGATATAGTCGTTGATATTCTCCTTGCGCAGATCCTCGAAGACCGGAAATTCCACCGGACCTTCCGCCGGAATGCGCCGGCGCATGAATTCGAGATTGCTGGTCAGCAGCTTGTAATAGGGGCTGCGCAGGAAGACCTCGGGCTTTTCGATGTCGTGGATGTAACGCTCGACGATCAGGCCTGTCGACGGCCGCCAGGTGAAACCCAGCGCATCGTAAAGCGGATGGAGCATGGCGAAGGAGAGGTGAATGCGGTGAATGGGAATGCCGGTGGCGGCGATGCGATCGCAGAAGCCGCTGATGATCTCCTCGAGATTGTTGCCGGCGAGCGCCGACTTGGTCAGCCAGTCGGCGACCTTGTCCATGAAGATATTGGAGACAAGTTGGGGATTGTGGCTCATGTGGTGCCCTGTTTTACGGCATGTGCTTGATCAAATGTTCTGCCCAGTCGGCTGCGCCAGTGCCTCCGCTTTTCTGGCCTGTGCCCGTTTTTCAGGCAACTGACTGGCCGCGAGCGCATATCCGCCACTGGCGCCGTCGATAAAGTGCATATGGTCTCGCGACAGGGCAGTTGCAACAAAACAGGTGAGAAGCGCCTTGTCCTGGCGATGCAGGCCGAATTCGCAGACGCCATCGCGTTCCGCAGCCTCCAATCGCTGCACCAGGCGGTCCCTGTGCCCGGCATCGACGTCTACGGTCATCATCAGTCCGTCGTCGAATTTGCGGAAATCCGAATTGGCGGCGACATCGGCCTTGTAGCGGCGTGCATCGAAGCTGCCCAAGGGCAGGTTCAGCTTGTGCAGGACGACCGTCAAGACGATTTGCAGTATAATGGAGAGCCTCTGGCGGATGCGTCCTGACGACGGCGCCGTAGCGCTTATCTCGTTTCGTATGCCTTCTGCCGAAAAGGCAAGATCGGGCCCAGAAGCCGGTATGGGATGTGCCTCCCGGTTCTGTTCCGCGGTGACGGCGATGATGTCGCCGACCAGTTTGCGGAAGGCATCCATCGTTTCTGCTGACGTCGGCTTGGCGATGATCGAAACGATTTCGCCATTGTGCGCCTGGATCGGATCCCAGCGGCAGGACAGGCCGGTCAGATCCGGCCTGGGTTCGGCATCGGAGACGTCGACCCTGTACCTTCCTGCCTTCATCTCCTGCTCCGCCCAGCTTGCTCCGCCGCCGGTGAACATTGCGTAGGCGATATTGGAGCTTGCCGCAAAACGAGCGACGCGTACATCCAGACCCTGAGCCCTGATATCGGAAACGGGGACCAGAGCGACACGCATGTCCAGCTGGAGATCCGAGGCGACCCAGTTGCGAAGACTTGCCAGCGCCCGGGCAGCCGTATCGACGCCGCCGGCGGGAATGGCAACCATGGCGCCGTCGCCGCCGAAGATGAACGGCAGTTCGTGTTCACCCAGCGCGTTCAGCACCGCAGAAATGACGCTGGCGCCGGCCATGTTGACCGCCTTGTAGCGTCCTTCGAGGATAGCATGCGTTGATCCGACGATGTCGGCGATCGCGAGACACCAATCGTCCGGCAGCGGCTTGTAGTTCTGCCGGTCCACCACGCCTTCAAAGCGGGCAAACAGCGGGACGGATTGGTAAAACCTGTCGTCTGGACCTACGTTCATTGCTGGACCTTACCATATCGCCCGCCGTGCCGCATTACCGGTTTTTGCAGATGGATATGCGGCTTAAGCAGAAGCCGCATTGGTCTGGGAGACCGGAATGAACACGTTCAAGGACAGTTCACGACCGCGTAACGAAACCTCGTGCGTCTCCATGCCCGTCAGGTCCACGCCCGAAAGTCGCGCCACGGGCTCGGAAATAACCAGCGGCACGTTGAATTGTTTTGCCACCGATTCAAGCCGGCTTGCTACATTTACCGTGTCGCCGATGGCGGTCATGTTCTTTACCCGGCCGTAGCCAAGGGTTCCGACCACCGCGTGACCGGTGTGAATGCCGATGGCGATCTGCAATTGGGTGGAAAAGTCCTTCGCCAATTCGACATTCAGTTCCTCGATGCCGGCGATGATCAGGTGGGCCGCTTCCAACGCCTGGCGGCAGCCCTCCTCCGGTGTCGAGTTGATGCCGAACAAGGCCATGGCTCCGTCGCCGATGAACTTGTCCAGCTGTCCGCCCGTGTCTTCGACCGCATGGCCGACCACGGCGAAATAGCGATTGAGGAGGAAGACGATATCGAACGGCAGGCGGCTTTCGGTCAGGGTGGTGAAATTGCGCAGATCACAGAACAGAACGGCGATATCCCGCTCCCTGCCGGGGCTGATCTCCTGGCTGTTTGCCGGGACCATCGTATCGGGCATGGCAACGAGGAGCGGGGCAACCGTCAGGTTGCCTGTCGGGCGCAGCTGGCAGGCAAGGCGCACGCCGGGTTCAGGCTTGATGCGGATGAGGGTTCTCTGCTCCAGCGTGCCGATCGCCGGCAGATTGCCTTCGGCGCTGACGACCTGGACGCGGCAGGTCGAACACTGACCTTTCCCGCCACAGGCCGCGTAGTGCGGCACGCCCCCCAGCCTGCTGGCTTCGAGAATGGAAAAGCCGCGTGGCACATGGACCACCTGCCCGTCGGGATAGCGCACGGCGATACGGTCGGCGCGCTCGCGCAGCTGTCGGTAAAAACGGAAAAGCAGGAGCGCCACGAGCGAGACGGCGAATATGCCGTAAGCCCACATCCGGATTGTGGCCAGTTGCACCATAGACAGGGGCAATGGTGCCGTCGGGTCGTAATAGCCGCCGGGATAACCGCGCCCTATCCCCATGGGCGATTGAATTGTCCGACCCATTTCTGAAAAGCCGAGCAGCGCCAAGACGGGAAGCATGATCGCGAGAACCAGAAGCCAGGGCGATGCCCACCCATACCAGGTGCGGTACCGCAGCCAGAAATGCAGGCCGATACAGCCATGCAGCCAGGCGATGACCAGCACGGCTGATTGTTGCACACCATTGACCGGCGAGCTGATCCAGAGCTGGGTGACGACGGCGGCATAGGTATCGCGGTAGTTGAACAGTTCGTTGGCAACCCGTGTTCCGACGATATGCGGGATCAGCAGGAGCGGGATCATCAGGCCAAGGACGATCTGCGCCGCTTCGGATTTCGGCATGACGAAATTGCGGCGGATGTATATCGCCCGCAAAACCAGCAGGAAATGGATCAGCAATGAACCGTAGAGAAGCACGGTGGCAATGGGATTGCGCCATAGGGCGAGGAACGGTCGGCGGAAGTGATCGGCCGTTTCAACCGAGATCAGACCGACCGCATGGTTGAGCATATGCATTGCGATGAAAATGAAGATCACCAGGCCGGATGCCAACCGCGCATCGCGCAGCGTCCGTTCGGAGACTATGACTTTTTTCACGCTGCCGCCTTGGGTTTCTGTTGCCGTGAGCCTTTTGACCGAAGGCGCGATGATGAAGAATAAGTCGGTTCTCGTCGATCCATCTGCAGGTGCACGGCAGACGCACATGTTGACTTGGGCTGCCGTCGCTCGGAGTGAATCAACCCGTCAGGTCAAAGCACCGGAACGTGGCAATTCAGAGTTCAAGCACCATTCCGTCCCGCGCGGCGATGGTTTCGGCAAAATGCTGCTGTGCCAGCTGCTCCAGCCTGTCCAATTCATCGTCGGTGCGCGAAGGGGCATGATGGAACAGCACCAGCTTGCGGGTGGATGCTTGTAAGGCGAGCTTTACACCCTGTTCCCAGGTCGAATGCCCAAAACCCTTGTATTTCAGCATTTCGTCTTCGGTGTAGGCGGCGTCGTAGACGGCGATATCGGCATCTTGCATGAGCTCCAACGCGGTCGGATCGAGGATGCCTGTCTGATGTTCGATGTCGAAGACCAGCGCCAGAGACTTGCCCTCCCACTCGACCCTGTATCCGATCGCGCCGCCTGGATGATCGAGCAGGAATGTCCGGATCTCTATCCCGGGGATCGGGGTCAGAATATCTCCGGCGTGAAAGTCGTGAAAAATCAGATTTGCCTTGCAGATGGTCGTGTCGATCGGTGTCCATGGAGGGCTGATGAAGCGACTAACCATCTCGCGGGTCGTCATCTGCCCGGCGAGATGTCCTGACCAGATATTGACGCTGGCTGCGGGATTGTAGATCGGCTTGAAGAAGGGCAGGCCGATGATGTGGTCATAGTGACAGTGACTGAAGAACAGATGGGACTGTTTCAGGCCCTGTTCCAGCATTTCCACGCCGACTTCGCGGATGCCGGAACCGGCGTCAAACAATAGGCGATGATCGCCACACCGCACCTCTATGCAGGGGGTGTTGCCACCGTAGCGCTGGAATTGGGGCCCGGATACGGGAATACTGCCCCTCGTACCCCAGAATTTGATCGAAAACACGTTCTCTTTCATTCAATTAAACAATTGCGCCGCGCTTCACGCAGCAGGTGTCACAATATCACGGTTCATAGCCAAACGCCTTTTTCGCGCGATTGCAAGTGGCCATTCATCTGAGGGGTCAAAACCGCAAGTGCGGGTTGGCCAATAGGCGGGCTTTTCTTGTCGCCTTTGCGCTCGTTTGCCAGGTCGACAGCGGACAGCATGCAGCACTTGTCAACGCTGATCCGCAGTTCGCGGTTATGGGACGATGCGTGTCGCTCGCTCGACCGACCGGCCGAGGACGCCGAGGAAGATGGCGAGGAAGTCGCGTAGATTTTTGTGTTCGGACAGGCTGGCGTCGCCGAATTCACGCGCCAGAGCCCGGTAGACCCGCAGCCTTTCGGCCGGGACCCAGGTGAGTGCCTCGGCGCTGCCCTGGCGAAGCCGGTACCAGTCCACGACGAGTTGCAGAAGAGGCGAGGTGTTCAGGCTTGATCGGTCAAGATCATGAGCTTTCGCCCAATCGTCAAGGATACTGGACATGCTCTCTTTAGCTCTCGTCGCATCCAGGGTCTCGCGTGGCGGCTCGATTTGCAGCGTGTCGCCAAGCAACAAGATGCAGAGGTCAGCCAGCGACACATGAAGGGCAAGCTCACGGAGTTCCGGAGGCCAGTCCTTGGGCAGGTAGCGGCTGACGACGAGCGCCTGCATGTGCCGGTTGAGAAATTCTCCGTAGTTCTGTGCCTCCAATGCAGGTTCCGATGTCGCGTCGGGTGTGCCGGTTTCAGCCCGGTAGAGATCGAGAAGGTCGGGATCAAGCGGCATGGACGCCAGGGACACGGTCTCTATTTCCGGCGTGGTTCTGCCTGCGCGGACAATCGTGTAGCCGGCTGGGAATGCGACAAGCGATGGGACGGCGATATTCGTCAGGCACTGCGTGCCACTTGCCCAATCTGTCCGAGCCGACACGTGGAGATGGCCGCTGAAATGCAATTTGAGGCCGGCACGGACAAGCGTCTCGGTAACCGCCGGGACCGGCGTTCTCCTGGCGAAGTCGGTCATGCCGAACAACGTTTCCTCGCTGTTGGACATATCCTCAAACGGATCGAGTACCGGATAATGGGAAAACGCCAGAAGGTGCTTGCCAAGGCTGTCGGCGCGCGCGCACACATCGGCAATCCAGTCGATCAGGTATGGCTTGACCCGCAGCAGAGCATTCCAGCCGGCGTTGGAACTGTCGAGGAAGGCTTTCTTGCGGGCGATGTCGCGATTGCCATTGCGCGGCTCGAAGACGTTGGCGTCGAGCATCAACAGCCACAGGCCGTCCACCGGCTCGACCAGATAGGACGCATCGACAAGCCGGCGGATGGTCAAGCCATCGGCGGAGTGGAGGTCATGCTGGCGCAATTCAAATTCATCCGACGCGCCGAATGGCGTCTCCCAATGCCGATAGGCGGCGTTTCGGGTGAGGCCGAATTCGGCCATCGGCAGCAGGCCGTTCGGCATGCCGTCGCAGTACATCTTGGGTGTGACGATCGGCTGACCTGGATCCAGCGCCGCGATCTCGGCATCGCTGGTGACGAGGGTCGTGGTGCCGGACGCGTCGAGAAACCGCGTGCTCTGGTGCTTGCCGAGTGGACCGAAGACATCGTGGTTTCCGGGGATCGCGTAGAACGACATGTTGTGCCGGTCGCGCCAGTGGCGCAGCAGGCGAGCGACGCTTTCGGTGGTCGTCCGCTGCCCGTCATCGGTATAGTCACCCAACAGGACGACGTGGCGAATGCCCCTTGAACAGACATCCTCCAGTGCGGCTGGAAGAGCGGCAAAGCTCTCGTTGAAGACCCTGGTCGATCGGGCCGTGTCGGCCCAACTGCGAACCGTCAGCCGCCTGCCGCCGACCATGACGCCATCGACGTCATAATTGCCCTCGATGTCGTGAAAATGGGCATCGGCAATGACCGCGACTGCCGGTATCTCAGGGTCGAACCCCGGCACGACCGCTCAGGCCTTCCTGCGATAGAGGAAATAGCGATCGGGATCGACGCTCGACGGGATTGGCAAGGGTGCCAGGGACGGATGTTCAAGCGGCAGGCCGCTGATTGCCACGCCATCCGGCGCAAGGGCTGCACTGACGATGTCGGGCAGCCAGGTCAGCGTGATGGCATCCTTGTCGGGATAGCCGGTGCCGATATCGGCATGAACGAGGGCTGCACCCTGTCCCGCAAAGGCTCTTGCGGTTTCGCCGATTTCGCCGATCACCAGGTTTTCAGGTTCCGGCGTGGAGGATGAGTGGGCGCCGAGGGCGCGATCGAAGGCGACGATGCGGCGTCCGGGAAAGCGGTCGCGCAGATGGTCGAAGGTCCGGCCGTTGCCAAGGCCGATCTCGAGAATGGCGCCTGTCGGCAAGAGAGGAACATTGTCGCGGACGTGATCGATAATGTCGCGCTGCGCCGACATACGGCGAATAAAACTGTCCAAACGGCTCATGAAATTGGCCCATCATTGTGGGTGCCGACCGGCACCTTATGCCTTGACGATGTTGTCGCCGCTGATCTTCAATCGTGAAAACACATTTCGGGTGTCAACGATCAAAGGGCTCCATTTGGCGAGTGCGGCGTAGTCGATGCTGTCATGATCGGTTGCGATCAGGACCGCGTCGAAGTTCCGGACCTGCTCTTCGCTCCACGCGATCGAAGCCCGGCCCTTGAGCATGCTGTATTCGCGCGTCGACGGAATTTCAGCGACATAGGGATCATAGTAACAGGCCGTACCCTTGCGCTCCTCGATCAGCTTCATCAGCTTCAGGGAGGGGCTTTCGCGAATGTCGGGCACGTTTTTCTTGTAGGCGAGGCCGATCACCAGAACCTTCGACCGGCTCAGTGCCTTGCCGAGGCGGATATCCAGCGCTTCCGCCAGCTTCTCGACGACGTGGCGCGGCATGGCGGAATTGATTTCGCCGGCAAGCTCGATGAACCGGGTCGGCAGCTCGTATTTGCGCGAGACCCATGTCAGGTAGAAGGGATCGATCGGGATGCAATGACCACCGAGACCGGGGCCCGGATAGAAAGGCATGTAGCCGAAGGGCTTGGTGCTTGCCGCGTCGATGACTTCCCAGACGTCGATGCCCATGGCGTCGTAGATGATCTTGAGTTCGTTGACCAAGGCGATGTTGACGGCGCGAAAGACGTTTTCCGTCAGCTTCACGGCTTCCGCCGTGGCCGTCGATGATACGGGCACGACCGTCTTGACCACCGCGCCGTAGAAGCTCTTTACCAGCGATGTGGCGTGCTCGCCATCGCCGGCGACGACTTTCGGAATGGTCGACGTCTGGAAATGCCGATTGCCCGGATCTTCCCGCTCCGGTGAAAAGCCGAGGAAGAAGTCCTGACCGGACTTCAAGCCGCCGGCCTCGAGCGTCTGCCTGACCAGTCCGTCCGTCGTGCCGGGGTAGGTGGTCGATTCCAGCACGATCAACTGGCCGGGGCGCAGGGTGCGGGCGATCTCTTTGCATGTCTTGCGGACATAGGACATGTCCGGGTCGCGGTGATGGGTCAGGGGTGTCGGGACGCAAATGGCAATGACGTCGCAATGGCCCAGCTGGGAAAAGTCGGATGTGGCCGCAAACCGCCCGGCCTTGCACTCCTCGCCAAGGATCTCGTCGGGAACGGCTTCGATGTAACTGCGGCCTGCTTCGATCGAGACGATCTTTGTCGGATCGATGTCGAAGCCGGTGACCGGGAAGCCGGCTCTGGAGGCCGTGATGGCAAGCGGGAGGCCGACATAACCCAGTCCGATGACGCCGACATGGGCGCTGCGTGACTGGATGTGCTGAAGCAACAACTCGTGAGAATGCAAAGGTGTTGGCATCGGGACTCCGTGCACTTATACAGGATGGGCACGTCCAGATGGGAGAGTTTAGCCTGCATGTCAAGTCTGGTTGAGGCGCGCGCGCGTCACGCGAATTTGCTGTGTCGCCAGCCGTTTTTCGCGCCCGGTCGATGCGGCAAGAGCGCCGTGGGAAGCCCTGCGACGGTCGGTCGGACGTCATGAAAATTGCCTTCTATTCTCCATTGAAGTCGCCCGATCACCCGGTGCCGTCGGGCGATCGACTGATGGCGCGCCAGTTGATCGCCTGTCTGAGGCTTTGCGGTCACAGCGTGGAGGTCGTCTCGGAGTTGCGCGCCTTCATTGCTGACTATGACGATCGAGACGGGCGTGACGCGTTGCTTAAAAATGCCGGTGCGGAGGTTGCACGTCTTCGTGAGCAGTGGCGTCAACGGGGCGTACCGGATCTGTGGTTCTGCTACCATCCCTACTACAAGTCGCCGGATCTTCTCGGCCCTGACCTGTGTGCGGAGTTCAGGCTTCCTTATGTCACCGTCGAGGCATCCTATTCCCATCGGCGGAATATCGGTGTGTGGAGCGATCTGCAGGGCCGCGTGCTCGACGCCATTCGCCTCGCTACCGTGAACATCTGCCTGACCGGACGCGATCGCGCAGGGCTCATGGCGATCGCGCCAGAGGCGGTGGTCGCCACCCTCAAACCTTTCATTGATGCCGATGCATTTCTTGAGATGGTTCCCCTGCCTGATCCGCTTCGCCTGGTGACAGTGGCGATGATGCGCCCCGGCGACAAGTTGGCGAGCTATAAGGTCCTTGCCCAGGCGCTTGGCCGGATCCGCCATCTGCCATGGATGCTGTCGATCGTTGGGGACGGTCCGATGCGCGACGATGTCCGGGCTTTGTTTTCCGACCTGCCGGAAGGCCGCATTGAATGGCTTGACCAACAGGAGCCTTCCGAGATTGCTGACATTCTTGCGGGCAGCGCGCTGTATGTCTGGCCGGGATGTGGCGAAGCCTATGGGCTTGCCTATCTGGAAGCGCAGGCGGCCGGGGTGCCAGTGATTGCATGGGCGACGGCCGGCGTGCCGGAAGTCGTTGAAAACGGTACGACGGGCATCCTGACCGCGCCGGGCGATGTCGATGCATATGCAACGGCCATTGCAACTCTGCTGGGCAACGACGACGAAAGACGCCGAATGGCAGGGAATGCACGTGTCCGCGTTGTAAGTGATCACTCGCTTCAAGCCGCGAGCAGGGCGCTCGATGCCATTCTTCATCAGCATTTGGGAGACCAGCCATGACCGGGCGCACAGAACTCAAGCCGTTGTTCGAAGAGCTTGATCGTCGTGCCGATCTGGGCGACCCATTGCAGCTATGGCTTCGCGACGACGATGCTGTCGCGCCAAGCGAGCCACTCGATCGCCTGCTTCAGCTAACGAACCATCACGGTGTGCCGACGTTGCTCGCAGTCATCCCCGCTTTTACCGGTACGGAATTGCAGCAGCGCCTGGCGCTGGAGAAGGGTGTCGAGGTGGCGGTGCATGGTTGGGCTCATCTCAATCACGCGGGTGCGGGCGAGAAAAGCCGGGAGTTGGGAATGCATCGACCGCTTGCAACGGTGCTGGACGAACTCGCACGGGGGCGTGAGCGCCTTGAATCTCTGTACGAGACCCGGTTCGTGCCAATGCTTGTGCCGCCCTGGAACCGGATCGACAGCGACATCATCGGAGAACTCGGTGGTCTCGGCTTCGAGGCTCTATCGGTTTATGGGCCGGAAAGATCAGCTCCGCTGACGATGCTGAATACCCATGTGGATATCATGGACTGGCGTGGCACGCGCGGAGGGCGCCCGCTTGGTGCTGTCGTTGGCGATCTGGTGGCCATGTCGCGAACCCATAAGGGTCCGGTCGGGTTGCTGACCCATCATCTCGTGCACGATGCGGCGGCCTGGGATTTGCTGGAGCTTCTTTTTGCGGCCACGGAAAAACATGCGGGCTGCAGATGGCGATCAGCGCGGGATCTTCTGGCCGATAAAGCCTAGGGTTGGATCAAGACTAGGCGGTCCGGCAAATGGCAGATCAGTGGGTGGTCGCCATGCGTTCGCCGAGGATGCGCATGGTCTCGGCCATCGTGCGCGGGCAACTGGCCAGAATCTTGAGGAAGTAGTCCTTGCTGATCCGAAGGGCTTCGACCGGGGTGGCAGCCTTGACCGTGGAGTTGCGCGGCCTGTCACACAGGATGGCGATTTCGCCGACCACGGAACGACAGCCGACTTCGGCAATCTTGGTTTCGCCGGCTGGGCTGTCCATGATGATGTCCACGGCGCCCGACAGGATGACATAAGCCGCATCGCCGGCATCGCCCTGGTGAAACAATTCCTGGCCGGTTCCGTAGATGACCCGGTCAGAGGCGAACGCAAGCAGCTTCAGTTTTCCAGCATCCATGCCGGAAAAAAGAGGTACGCCGCGTAACATCTGCACTTCGTCATTCAGGATCATCACATTCACCTGCCTCGAAAAATTGCGTTCGACTGTCCTACCACCAACTATGCTATCAATTGCTTATAGACTGAACCATTTTCGACAATTGTCTCGTAAGACCCATCTTCGGCCACAGTTCTGTCGTTAAAAGCAATAACCCTCTCAAAGTGCTTTGCAAGGGGCGTGTTCGAAAGTACCCAGACCACCGCAGGAGTATCACCATCCTTTGCCAGAAAGGCAAGGGACGCTTCGACGATCCTGTCTTGAAGATGGTGATCGAGCCCGGAAAGCGGCCGATTGAAGATGTAGTAATCCGATTTGCGGATCAGGGCCCTAGCAAAACTGAGCTTGAGGCGCTGCGAATGCGAGAGCCGCCGTCCGGCAGCCCCGATATTGTATTCCAGCCCCAGCGCCAGCAGAGCCTGATATAGGCCGGGCTGAGCACGCATCAGCGAGGAACCGATTTCGCGGAGCTGCTTGGCAGCATCGCTGAACCGATGATTGACCTTGCCGAAGATGATATTCTCGATCAGATTCCCGGACGACAGATAGGCACTCGGGTCATAGCGCTCGATGTATCCACGCAGGGCGTTCGGCAGGTGATCATGGAACTGATGCCGGACCTCGATGATCTTGCTCATCAAGGCTTCGTCGAGCAGGCCGAAACGGTGCCGGGGCTCGACGTAGAAGAAGCTCAGGCGAATAAGCGCGATCCGGTCTTCGTCTCCGACACTGCGCATTGACTGGCCGGTCAGCCGTTGCAGACGCTGCTGGTAGGCCGGGATTTCCTCCGGTGTCATATAGGTCAGGCGTTCGAAGAACGGGTGATCCAGCGGCAGGTCCTTGAACAGCTCGATCGTGTTTTCTGCAATCGCCATACCCATCCTGAACAGCGCTTCGCCGAGGCCGCTTTCCTCCATCATGTTGCGGAAATAGGCGGTCTTGGCGATTGCCTGGATGGCAGAATCCGAACTCATCATGCCGAAGAACAGATTTTCACCGACCATCGCCTCAGTGTTGTACCGGTCCTCCTCGAAGGGAATGACAAGACTGTTGAGGTTGCGGCGATCCAGTTCCTCGCGCAGCCGGCGGCGAAGCTGAACGATATGGGCAGCGAGTGTCGGGTCGCTATCGACATCGATGGTCGAATGCAGGGCGAGCTGTAGGACGTCTTCAGACAGGTCGACAACCTCCAGAACTTCTCGCATCGCTTCGAAAAGCCCGTCCATGTCCTGTGCACGGGTGGCTGCAATGTCGATCCAGTTGCTGTTCAAGTCGAAATCGGCATTGCCGGATCTCTTTGCTTCGAGAATGTCCCATCTGCGCTTGTCGGCGGCCGCGCCCTTGTACGAGACCGTGGCGGTCGGGGCATGCTTGAGCCCATAGAGAAGGTTGTCCTTCAGCGAGCCGAAGAACAGGTAGGCGTCGGGCGCCGCATACGAGATCCTGCGACCGGTGATCGCTTCCGGCAACATGAAGATGTCGTCATCCCCCGCGCTGACTTTGCCGCCCGTCGGCCGCGTGATGCGACCCAGAGCCTCAGCCAGGGCATCCGCGCCGCTTGCGGCCGTGCCGATGATTGCGACCGTCTCGCCGGGCGATATCTTGATCGATACATGCTCCAGAACACGCGCACCGTTGTCGTCTTCGACCATCAGATTGTTGGTGCTAAGCGGATGGTTCATCGGCCCGGTGCTCGACGGTTCGAGAGCCTGGATCTCGGCATCCAGCAACTGGTCTGCTTCAAACTGTTCAACGACCTGTTCGTATTTGACCTGCACGTCCTGGCGGGCGAGGTCCCAGTCAATCAGTTCCTTCAGCGGGCCTGGCAGCTCCTTGTAGGCATTGATGACCGCGACCAGCTGGCCGACATCGAGCTTGCCGACAATCGTCAGGTAACCGCCAATGACGTAGAAAAGGAAAGGCGTTACCTGGGCGAGGAAGTTGTTCAGGAATTTCACCATGAACTTCCACTGATAGATATCGTAGCGGATGCGGAAGATGTAGCCGAGCCGCGATGCGATATCGGCGCGTTCGAAATTGGATGTGTCGAAGGCGTGCACCGTACCGATGCCGTCGACGATTTCGGTCACGCGGCCTGCCAGCTGTCTTGCGCTGATCTGCCGCTCGCGACCAAGTTCGATCAGGCGACGGCGCATGCGCGGAATGATGCCGACCTGCACGATGGCCATGGCGAAAGCGACGAAGCCTAGCCAGAAATGCTGCATGAAGATGAAGATCAGCGCCGTCAGTGCCTGACCGCCAAGAAGAGCCGGCTGGACGAAGGCATCCGCGGTAAAGCCACCGAGCGGCTCGACCTCATCCTTCACCATGCTGGCAATTTCGCCAGCCTTAATGCGCTTGAAATAGTTGGGCGGAAACCGGAGAATCCGGTCGATCAGTTCAAAGCGTATGCGCCGAAGCAGGCGTTCGCCGAGCCGGCCCTTGTAGGTGTTGATATAGAACTTGAACAGGCCATTGATGATGACGAGCATCAGGAACGTCAGGCTCAGCGCCATCAATGACGGCAGGCGTTCGAGCGGCAGGCCGGGGAAAAGCTCGACATTGCCCCAGAACGGAATGTCCAGGGTCAGATGCATGAACAGCTGCGTATCGCCAGCCTTGGTGAAACCATCGCCCTGTATCGGGCCGTTGACGATCTGCTTGGGCAGATCGAAGGCGAGATAGTAGGGGATCATCGACAGGGCGACAAACAACAGAATCCAGAGTTGCTGGCGGCTTGTGTGGTTCCAGATATATCTGGCGAGGTTTGGTTCCATGGAAAACTTCTATGCGATTTTTCAGGCTGCAGCTATCCAGGGACAGGCTGAGGCGTCTTTAACATCATAGCTGGGAAGCCGGTCGCTTGTTTAGAAGGTCTCTCAGTAACTCAGCCGTTCGATTTGCCCCGTCCAGTTGCAAAACAGGCACATCCGGCAGAGCGGCCAGATCAAGCGCCCGATTGATTGCGGAGACCATGGTGTCGCCGGAGAGCCCGTCCTCCGGCAAGACGACCGCGAGGCCCATGCGGTCCAGTCTCTCGGCGCGCGCGGTCTGCTCGGTTTCGCCGCCGGATGCGAATGGCACCAGGACCGATCGGCATCCCGCCTGCTGAATGTCGCAGACCGTGTTGTAGCCGGCCTGGGAGATGGACAGCCTCGCCGTGGTCAGCAGACTGCGGAAATCGGTGCGGAACCGGACCAGTTCCACATGGTCCGGCGCCTGCGCTGCAAGCCGTTCGAAATCCGGCTGGGGCAGGTTGGGGCCGGCGATGATGCACCAGCGGCCAAGATCGGTCCGTTGTGCGGACGCCTCCAGCGCCGCCCTGATCAGGCCGGCACCCACGGCACCGCCGCCCGCCGAAACGACGATGTCGAAACTTTCGGCAGGCGCCGCTGGCGGTCGGCCCGTCACCAGGCCGGTATAGACGACCTGGTCCACAATCGAGCGGGCAAGCGGGAATGTATCTTCGAGCCTGACGAAGGTGGGATCGCCATGCACCAGGACGCGGTCGAAGTAGCGGTGGACCAGATCGACGGTTTCTTCATCCCGACCGGGTTTCGCACGTTCCTGGAGGATGTCACGCAGGGATGTCAGGAGAAGCGGGCGCGGCCGTGTCGCCTCGATCGCTTCGATCAGCGGGAGAAGCTCGAAGCGAACCTGCCGGCGGCCGAAGGGAAAGGCTTCGAGGATGACGATATCCGGCCTCTTTTCCCGATAGGTCGCGAGCAAGAGATCGCGCCGCCGCGCCTTGAAGGCATCGTCTACCGGATCTCCATCGGCATCGACCAATTGCGAAAACCCGCCGTCTCCGACAGCAATCGGCGGCAGGGCGACGTGGTCTATGCCGTCTGCGGGAAAACCGGCAACAGGCATGCCCCCGGTCACCAGGGTCACCTCGAAGTCGTTCTCGGCAAGCGCCTGGACGATGTGACTTGCTCTTGCCAGATGACCGATGCCCAGCAGGTGCTGAACGTAGTAGAGGACGCGGGGCTGGGGTCCGATCGTTGCAGCGTCCGTCATTTCGGCGTCTGCCATTCGCTTTCGAACAGCGCCTTCAACTGTCCGACGCTTGAATGATAGTCGAAACTGCCGCGCACCTTTGTCTCGGCGGCCTGTCCAAGGCGGTTGCGAAGCTCGGGATCGCGGATCGCCCGTTCCAGTGCATTGGCCAGAGCCTGCGGATCTTCCGATCGAACCAGCAGGCCGTTTTCATCATCCTTGAACAATTCGGGAATGCCGGAAATGTCGGTGGCGACGCAGGTCAGCCGCTGGCTTGCCGCCTCGACCAGAACATTGGGAAGCCCGTCACGGTCGCCATCGCTGGTGATCCTGCAGGCCAGCGCGAAAATATCGGCTGTGCGATAGGCCTGTAGGACATCCTTCTGATCGACGGCGCCCAGCCAAGTGATCTTGTCATCGATGCCCAGTTCATGGGCCAGCTTCTTCAACTTGGGACGCTCGCCACCGTCGCCGGCATGGACGAAGCGCCAGCGCAGGTCCGACGGCAGGAGGGCAAATGCCTTCAGCAGGACATCATAGCCCTTTTTTTCGACCGCGCGGCCGACACTGATGATCGTAACGGGATCTTCGCTGCTTGTGCCGTCGCGTGGCGGGCGAAGCCCGTCGAAATGCGGAAAACGGTTCAGGTCGAGCCCGTGATAACTCAGATGGATGTGGCTGACGTCTTCGGGGCCGAGCTGCTGCAGATGCTCGTAGCCGGTTCGTGTGCAGGTCACGGCCCATCGCGCACTTGCGAGCTTAGCGGAGAGTTCCCAGTCCTTCGATGTCCAGATATCCTTGGCATGGGCGGACACGGTCCAGGGAATGCCGGTGATCTGGCTGGCATAGGCGGCGACCGATGCCGGCGTATGGATGAAGTGAGCGTGCAGCCAGCCGGCGTCCTTCGGCCATTCGTTGACCAGCACCGCAGCCTGTCCGAAACGGCGGAAGCGATTGCGGGTGAAGTCACGAGCCAGATCCGAACGGAACTGGGCAAATGCCTTGCGGAAGCCCGGCCGCTTGCGGATTGCAAACAAGGCGCGCAGCACCCGGATGGGCTCCTGATGCAGATATTCGGGCAGGTAGTGGACCGGCGCCCGGATTTCGTCGTGGACGGCATGGCGCTTCTTGTCGGTGGGGCGCCGCAGCGCGACGAGGAGCAGTTCAAGACCGGCCTTTTCGAGACCCAGCAATTCCTGGGCGATGAAGGTTTCCGACAGCCGCGGATATCCCTTCAGCAGCACGACGATTTTACGGGAATGCGGCAAACCTAGTGGGCCTCTTCTGCGATGGCTGGAATCAGTTCGCGCTGGGCCAGTTCACTGCCGACCATGCGGGCAATATTGCTCAGGCCTTCAAGATGCAGGCCCGCGCTGTTGCTTGACGGTGGCAAGCGGCTTGGAAGTGCCTTCAGCGCGGCCGCCAAGCGCTTCGGATCACGGGATTCCTCCGGCCTGAGCATGTCGATCAGGCCGAGTTCGGCGGCGCGTGTGGCGCGGATCAACTGCTCCTCGCGCGGCATCACGCGCGGGATGATCAACGCCGGCTTGTCGAAGGAGAGAATTTCGCAATAGGTGTTGTAGCCACCCATCGCCACCACTGCCTTGGAGCTGGCGATCAGCTCTTCCATCCGGGTGTCGAATTCGATCACCTCGATATACGGAATGGCTGCCCCTTTCTTCGCAAACATGGTGCGCTGCTCGGCCGGCATATAGGGACCCAGCACGATCAAGGCCTTGTGTGTCAGCGTCGGATCCTGCTGATAGGCCTGGATCACGTCTTCGACCAGATCGGCGCCATCGCCACCGCCACCGGTGGTGACAAGGATGTAGTCGCCGTCCGGCTGATGCAGCGAGCGATCCTGATGGGGCGCGCTTCTCTGCAGGAAGCCGACGAAATTCATCTTGTCACGGACAGGTGCCGGGACGTCGAGGCCAATCAGGGGATCGTAGAAGTCCGGCGGGCCGTAGACCCAGATGTCGTCATAGAAGCGTTCGATCTTCTGCATTACATCCTTGCGCTTCCACTCCGCCTCCAGCAGATGCGGCGCATCCATCACTTCGCGCAGGCCCAGGATGAGCCTGGTTCCGCGTCCCTTCAGATAGGCCAGGGTTTCCTCGACTTCGCCGCCCAGCCCCATGGGCTCCTTGTCGATGATGAAGATATCGGGTTTGAACGTCTCTGCAGTGTGGCGGATGATCGAACGCCGCATGTTCAGGGTATCTTCGAGATCGATATGACGCTCAAGCGAGGTGTACTCGCCGTTGCGCAGCTTGATGACGCTCGGGATTTTGACGAAATCGACGCGGGCGCGATAATCGAAGGCACCGGCAATCGTTGCACCCGATATGATCAGCACGTTGAGGCCGCGGTATTCCTCGACCAGCGCATGGGCGATGGTCCGGCACCTGCGAAGGTGCCCGAGACCAAAGGTGTCGTGGCTGTACATCAGGATGCGGCCTTGCTCAAAACTGCGCGTCATGAGCGAAGTCCCTCGGCTCCACTGGAAGCCGCAAGAGTGCTGGGAGGATTCCTGCGCATCGAAATTCCGTTTCACTTATAGGGATCGGCCGCATCGCGTAGACCGTCACCAAGAAAATTGAAAGCCAAAATAACCAGGATGACAGGCACCACAGGGAACAGTAGCCAGGGATAAAGTGCGATAATATTAACGCTGCGTGCCTCGGTCAGGAGGATGCCCCAGCTGGTGATCGGTGGGCGCAGGCCGATGCCGAGGAAGCTCAGTGCCGTCTCGCCAAGGATCATTCCGGGAATGGTCAGGGTCGCGCTGGCGATCAGGTGCGACATGAAGCCGGGGACAAGGTGGCGGCGGATGATGCGGGCGCTGCCGGCGCCCATCACCTGCGCTGCCAGCACATAGTCTTCCTCGCGAAGCGAGAGCAGTTTTGAGCGAACCGCGCGGGCAAGTCCGGTCCAATCCAGCATGCCGAGAATGACGGTGATGCCGATATAGACGAGGATGGGGCTCCAGGTCACCGGGATGATCGCTGCTAGCGCCATCCATAGGGGGATGCTCGGGATCGACTGCAGGACCTCAATGACGCGCTGGACCAGAAGATCGAAGATGCCGCCGTGATAGCCGGCAAGTCCGCCAATGACGATGCCGAGGACAAAGCTCATCATGACGCCCAAGATGCCGATCGTCAGCGATATGCGCGCGCCATAGATGATCCGCGACAGCATGTCGTGACCGAGACGGTCGGTGCCAAGCAGGAAGAGTTGGCCGCCCTCGGCCGGGCAGACCAGATGCAGGTTGGTCTCCACCAGATTCCAGAACCGGTAGCCATCGCCGCGGCAGAAGAAACGCAGCCGCTGAACATCGTCGGTATTGTCGATATAGACCCTCTTCAAGGTGTCCATGTCGAGCGTCATGCGCTGGCCATAGACGAAAGGTCCGACAAAACTGCCCTCGTGCATGAAGCGGACGGTCTGCGGCGGCGTGTGGATGAAATCGATATTCTTGGTGTGCAGGTTGTAAGGCGCCAGGAATTCGCTGAACAGAATGCTGACATAGACCAGGATGAGAAAGATACCGGAAAACAGCGCCATCTTGTGGCGGCGAAACTGCCACCACATCAGCTGGAACTGTGATGCCTGGGCGATGTGTTTGAGTTCCTCGACCTTGCGCTCGGCGGCATAAGGATCAAATGCGGCGCTCGAGACATAGTGTCCCATCGGTGCGCCTGGTTCGGGAAGGGGTGTGTTCATTTCTGGCTCCCTCCGCCCAGACGAATGCGCGGATCGAGGATCGCCAGCGCGATGTCGGACACCAGCACGCCGATAACGGTCAGGAAGGCCAGGAACATCAGGAACGAACCGGCGAGATACATGTCCTGGCTCTGCAAAGCCTTGATCAGCATCGGGCCTGTCGTTTCGAGCGACAGGACGATCGCGGTGACTTCAGCGCCGGAAATGATTGCCGGAAGGATCGATCCGATATCGGAGATGAAGAAATTGAGCGCCATGCGCAGAGGATATTTCAGCAGGACGCGCAACGGGTGCAGACCCTTTGCCCTTGCGGTCACGACATATTGCTTGTGCAATTCATCAAGAAGATTGGCGCGAAGTCGGCGGACCATGCCGGCTGTACCTGCCGTGCCAATGATGATCACCGGTATCCAGATATGCGACAGGATCGAGCGGAACTTTTCCCAGCTCATCGCCGCATTGAGATATTCGCGGTCCATCAGGTGGCCGATCGAAACACCGAACCAGATATTGGCGAAATACATCATCACCAGAGCGAGCATGAAATTCGGCACGGCAATGCCGATCAGGCCGAGAAACGTCAGGCCATAGTCGCCCCAGCTGTACTGATGTGTTGCCGAATAGATGCCGATCGGGAAGGCCAGCAGCCAGGTGAAGATGATCGTGACGAACGACACCAGCACTGTCAGCCATAGCCGGTCTCCGACGACATCCGAGACAGGCAGACGATATTCGAAGGAATAGCCGAAGTCGCCGACCAGCATTCCGCCGACCCAGTGGACATAGCGCAGAACGGGAGGGCGGTCGAAGCCGTAGCGGGCGCGCAACTCCTCGATCTCGGCCATGTCGGCTGCTTCGCCCATGGCGCGCAGCTCGGAAACATAGCTTTCGAAATAGTCGCCGGGCGGCAGTTCAATGATCGTGAAAACCAGCATGGAAATCAGGACCAGTGTCGGGACCATCACAGCGATGCGCCATAGGATATATCGCAGCATGATCACACGTCTCTATCGTACCAAAAGGTGTCCGGCATGTAGACACCGAGATAACTGGTCGGATCGAAGCCGAACAGCGCCTTGTCGGGAATGTTGCGCAGCCGTTTCGACCTTGCAATCGGTTG
>NZ_AHZC01000412.1 GCF_000247475.1 Rhizobium sp. PDO1-076
CTAGCCCTGCCGTTTCCCACTTCACGCCTGCGCGGCAATGGCGGCATAGAGGCGCTGGTGGTCTCGCCGGCGGATGCCCTGCTCGCCGGTGGGGTCGTGGCGATCTCGGAAAAGAGTGTCGATGAAGACGGCAACAATTTTGCCGGCATCCTGAATGGGCCGCTTGCCGGGGAATTTCGCGTCCGTCCACATGACGGCTTCGAGATCACCGATGGTGTCTTCCTGCCATCTGGCGAGCTTGTCCTGCTGGAGCGCCGTTTCTCGATTGCCAGCGGGGTTGCCATGCGGCTGCGCCGCATCGATGGCGCCTCGATCCGGCCTGGTGCGATCGTCGATGGCCCGGTCATCTTCGAAGCCGACAACGCATCCGAGATCGACAATATGGAAGGCATTGATGTCGTCGTGGCGGACGATGGTTCCATGCACCTGATCGTCGTCTCGGACGACAATCATTCCATCCTGCAGCGCACAGTGATGCTGGAGTTCCGCCTGGAGCCCTGAGCGGTGTCCAGGCGGTCTTGATCCGTTATTCCCAGTATCAGGCAGCCGTGCGAGCCGGCATGGGCCTGACAACGCTCATCAGGGCGCCGTAGGGCAGCAGCATGACGATGCCGACCAGCATCTTCACGGCAAAGTCACCAAGTGCCCAGGAGATCCAGCGCGGGGCTTCCACGGCCAGCACGCCGAAGATCGGTGCCGAGGCGATGGCAAAGTCGTCATTCGGGCCGATGAAGCTGAAGACAGGGGCGAACGACAGCGAGAAGAAGATCACTGTGTCGAGAACCGAGCCGATCAGCGAACCCATCAGCGGAGCCTTCCACCAGGACAGCTGACGCAGGCGGTTGAACACCGAGATGTCGAGAAGCTGGCCGACGAGGAAGGCGGAGCCGGAGGCAATCGCGATCCGCGGGCTGGCGAGAGCGATTGACAGGGCGACGCCGACGATAAAGCCGACAAAAACGACCTTGCGTGCGGTGCCCGGGCCAAACTGACGGTTGGTCAGGTCGGTGATCAGGAAGGAAACCGGATAGGTAAAAGCGCCAAACGTCAGAAGGTCGGCGAGATTGATGCCTGCCAGCGTGCCGCCCAGAGGGAACTGCACGAGGAAGTTGGAGGCGACGACAATTGCCGTCATGAGCAGGCTGTAGAGAAGGAAATAGCGCGTCTTCAGCATTTTTTTATCCTGGGTGATGCCACCAGTTGGAGGGACAATGATGTTTAGCGTCGTTGGTGAAGCCGATGGCATCCGCCGGATTCACGTCAAACGAAAAGGCTTGTCCGGATGTCCGGCCAAGCCTTTAAAGCCTACGTCAGCGCTTGAAATTAAGCGGCTGCAGCGGTCTTCTTGACGATCTGGCGACGCAGCAGACGAGCGCGCATGCTCAGTTCGGTTTCAGAGGCCTTGATCAGGAACGCGTCGAGGCCACCACGATGCTCGACCGTGCGCAGTGCTGCAGCCGAAACGCGCAGACGGTAACGCTGGTTGAGAGCATCTGAAATCAACGTGACGTCGCACAGGTTCGGCAGGAACCGACGCTTGGTCTTGTTGTTCGCGTGGCTAACATTGTTGCCCGACTGGACGCCCTTGCCGGTCAATTCGCAACTGCGGGACATGGTACACCTATTATTTTCTAGGCCATCGCATCGCTTCCGGCCAAATGCCGGGCAGGCAATCCAACAGCGCTTGATTGGAAAGTTGCGGTTCTATAGTCAGGCAGAACCTGCGCGTCAAGCCAAACCTTGGATTTTCCGGCTCCAGCAGCGTCATTGCGTTATTTTATTGCCATAGTCCACGGTAAGATGCCGAAATCGGGTCGCCGGATTTTCGGCCCCATTCCCTGAGGGTCGATCATTGCGTGCTACCAGTCTGGTTATTGGTCTTGTTCTGTCCTCCCTCGGCTCTGCCGATGCCGCGGAGGTGCGCTACAATACGGAATACAGCGTTTCGCTGGGCGTGCTGCCGATTGCCCGTTTGTCCTTCGAGACGGAAGTGGATGGCGGGCGCTACACGATCGGCGGGCATTTCCGTTCGTCCGGGTTGGTCGATATCGTCAAGGAAATCTCCGCCAAAAGCAGCGTTTCCGGCCAGGTCGACGGTCAGCGCTTCCAGCCCGACCGATATCAGCTCGAATACAAGGATGGTCGCAAGACCAGCACCTATGATGTGAAATATCGGGCCGGCAGCGTGGTGGAAACCGTGGTCGAACCGAAGCCGAAGCCCCGGCCGGACACATGGGTGCCGATCGCTGACGGCGATCTGAATGCCGTGCTCGATCCGATCGGCGCCTTCCTCATCCCGGGAGACGCCGATGTCTGTTCGCAGACGCTGGCCGTCTATGATGGCGAAAGCCGGATGGACTTGGTGCTGTCGCCAAAGCGGACGGAAGGTTACTCCGCCGGCAAGCTGAAGGGCGAGGCCGTGGTCTGCGGGGTCAAATACGTGCCGAAGTCCGGCTATCGCAAAGGCCGCAAGGATATCGAATACCTGCGCTCGGTCGAGGGCATGGAGATCTGGTTTGCCAAGACCGCAACCCTCAAGCTATATGCTCCGGTCTATGCGCGCGTGCCGACACGCTATGGGACGATCTACGTCTCGGCGCAAAAATTCGACGGCTAGCAGGCGCGGGTTTTCATCCCGTCTGGGCCTGCAACGGGCCCGCGCGGGGCCTTTATGAGGGATGAATGAAGACCAAGGCGACGCTGATCGGCTTTACCGCAATCTTGATGTGGTCCTTCCTGGCGCTGATGACCGCCGCCTCCGGCACGATGCCGCCGTTCCAGCTTTCGGCCATCACCTTTGCCATCGGCAGCCTGCCGGGACTGGCGATCTTTGCGGCAAGGCCCGAGCGCCTGAAGGCATTGCGCCAGCCGGCCAAGGTCTGGCTGATCGGCGTCGGCGGGCTGTTCGGCTATCATTTTCTCTATTTCACCGCACTCCGGAATGCACCGGCGGTCGAGGCCGGCCTGATCGCCTATCTCTGGCCACTGCTGATCGTCGTCGGCTCGGCGCTTCTGCCGGGCGAGCGGCTCGGCTGGCATCATATTGTCGGCGCGCTGGCTGGGCTTGCCGGCACGATCCTGATCGTGGCGAAGAATGGCGTCGCCTTCGATCCGGCCTATACGCTCGGTTATTTCGCCGCCTTCCTCTGCGCGTTTACCTGGGCCGGCTATTCGCTGCTCAGCAGGCATTTCGAGGCTGTGTCCACCGATGTCGTCACCGGTTTCTGCCTCGCCACCTCGCTGCTGTCGCTTGTGTGCCATCTCGGGCTGGAGACCACCGTCTGGCCGGTCGACTGGATGCAATGGGCAGCCGTCGTCGGGCTGGGACTGCTGCCGGTCGGTGCTGCCTTCTATGTCTGGGATTACGGCGTCAAGAATGGCGACATCCAGATCCTCGGCGCTTCAAGCTATGCTGCGCCCCTGCTCTCGACCCTGATCCTGATCATTTTTGGTTTTGGCGAGGTTAGTGTCAGAATTGGTCTGGCCTGCGTGCTGATCACCGGTGGCGCGATGCTGGCGGCGCGCGATATGGTCTTCAAACGAAGCAAGGTCCAATCCTGAACGGAGACAGCATGGCAACGCCAGCGGCCGGGGTTCTGATGCTCTCGGTCGCGCTGGGCATTGGATATTTCTGGATCCTGCCGCGACCGAAGACTGCGTTGCGGGCCGTGTGGAAAACCCTGCCTGTCGTTCTGCTTGCGCTTTACGCACTGCTTGTGGGGGCGCCAACGCTGTTGGTCCTGGCCCTCATGTTGGGCGCGGCTGGCGACGGCTTCCTTGCCTTTGACGGAGCCCGCGCCTTTGTCGGCGGGCTCATCGCCTTTCTCCTGTCGCATCTCGTCTATGCTGCCGTCATGGCGCCACTCGGTATATCGGGTTTCGTGTTTGCCGAAGGCTGGCGCACGGTCGCGGGCCTGCTGCTGCTCGTTCATACCCTGATCATCGTCTGCCTGATTCGGCGTCAGGCCGGCCGGCTTTTGCTGGCAATCCTCGCCTATGTGGCGGTTTTTCTTTTGGTCGGCTGGATGGCGCTCAGGATCGCCAACCCCTGGGTTGCCGTCGGCACAGGTATCTTTATCCTGTCGGATACGCTGCTTGCGTTGCGCCGTTTCCGGTGGGGTCCGGATCACCATTATGACGGTCCGGCGGCCTATCTCGTCTGGGCAACCTATTACGCGGCACAGGTGATCCTGACCGTCACGTTGTCGGCTGCCTGATTGTTTATTCGCCCTTGCCCGGTTCCCAGCCGGATGGTGCCATCTCGAACGCGGAAAAGTCGAAACCTGGGGCCACGGTGCAGCCGACCAGCGTAAAGGCGCCGAGGCTTTCGGCTGCCTGCCATTGATTGGCGGCAATGACCGCCTGCGGGCGCTCGCCCTCGAGGATATCGGTGCCGAGAATGATCGTCTCGACCGTGCGCCCGTCGCTGGACCAACTCAGCGCCAGCGGCGCCCCGGCATAATAGTGCCAGACCTCGGCTGCATCCCGGACCCGGTGCCAATGGGAGCGCTCTCCGGCCTCGAGCAGATAGTAGATCGCGGTCGAATGGCCGCGCGCGCCGCCATTGCCATCCTTGAAGGTCTGCACATACCAGCCGCCCTCGGGATGGCGCTCCATGCCCAAGGTTTCGATGATTTCGGCGGCCGTCATCAGAAATTGTCCTTGCGCTTGCGGATCTCGGCAAAGACATCCTCATCGCTTTCGGTCGGCATGCGAAGCGTCCGGCGGATATCCGGATCGTTGGCGCGCAGGAAGGGATTGGTTTCCTTCTCCAGCGCGATCGTCGTCGGCACGGTGAAATCGCCGCGCGCGCGCATGATCTCGATATCCTGGGCGCGCGATTTCAGCCGGCTGTTGTCCGGATCGATGGTGAGGGCAAACCGGGCGTTCGACAGGGTATATTCATGGCCGAAGTAGACGATTGTTTCGTCGGGCAATTCGGCCAGCTTCTGCAGCGAATGCCACATGTCGATTGCCGAGCGTTCGAACAGGCGGCCGCATCCGAGCGCAAACAGCGTGTCGGCCGAAAACAGGAGCTTGTCTTCCGGCAGGTGGTAGCAGACATGGCCCGCCGTATGGCCAGGGGTCTCGATCACCCGGACCAGATGCTTGCCGAAGGTGAACTCGTCGCCGTCGCCGACGGTGCGGTCAATGCCGGGGATGGCCACGGCCTCGTTGCGCGGGCCGATGATCTCGCAGTCGAACTGCTCCTTCAGGGCCAGATTGGCTTCCACATGGTCGCTGTGATGGTGGGTGGTGAAGATATGGGTGATCGTCCAGTCGCGGCGCTTTGCGGCTGCCAGGATCGGTTCGAGTTCGGGCGCGTCGATGCAAGCCGTAAGGCCTGAATCCGGGCAATGCAGCAGCACGCCAAAATTGTCGCTGCGGCAGAGAAACACATCGATTTCAAGGGATTTCATTGTCCAGCCATCCGTTCCCACGTTGTTGGCGCGAATGTAGCTTGTAAACTCTTGAAGTCCAATCGCTGGCTGCTAACAATGGCGTCATGCATGTCGATATCGTTGACCTTCGCCAGTTCTACTACACCATGCTTGGCCGCGTGGCCGAACAGTCGATCGCTCTGGCGCTTTCGTCGCTCTGGGCGCGACTGCCGCAAGAGCGACTGGTGGGGCTTGGCTATTGCACGCCGTTCCTCGATCGGTTCCGCGCCGATACCGAACGAACCCTCGCCTTCATGCCGGCCGGGCAGGGGGCGGTGAACTGGCCGGTCGGCGAGCCCTCGGCCACGGCGCTGGTCTTCGAGGAAGAATTGCCGCTGCCGGATTCCTCGGTCGACCGGGTGCTGATGGTGCATTCACTGGAATTTGCCGAAAACCCGCGTGAGACGCTGAAGGAAATCTGGCGGGTGCTGGCGCCCGGCGGCCGGCTGGTCATCGTTGTGCCCAATCGCCGCGGCGTCTGGGCGCGCATGGAGCATACGCCGTTCGGATCCGGCCGGCCCTATTCGCGCGGGCAGCTGACGGCCTTGCTGCGCGAGACGAATTTCACCCCCGGCGCCAGCGCGGAAGCGCTGTTCTTTCCGCCATCGAAGATCCGCGCCGTTCTGCGCCTGCGCAGCGGTTTCGAAAAACTCGGTGGCCTGCTGTGGCCGGCGTTTTCCGGCGTCATCGTCGTCGAGGCGCAGAAACGGCTCTACCAGGGCCTGCCGGTCGCAGCCCGCGCCTCCCGGCGCGTCTTTGCGCCGGTGCTTGCGCCGCATGGCGTTCCGACCACGCGGACCGCCGGCGACCACGGATGAGGATTGCCGGCGGGCTTCTGTCTTGCCGCCCGGCGCAATCCGGCGCAATCCGGCACCGTGCCGGCGAGCCTCGACAATCGATGATTTCCATTTTATTGCATGCGCTTATCAAGGGTGCCGATACCGCACCAATTTCACGACAGAGAGCAGTCGCATGAGTGTCGCCATGACGAAGCCGATGCCCCGGCCGGGGATCCTGGATATCGCCGCCTATGTGCCCGGCAAGGAACATGCGGGTGGCGTCGCGCGCGTCTTCAAGCTGTCGTCCAATGAAACGCCGCTCGGTCCGAGCCGCCAAGCTATCGATGCCTTTCGCACGGCCGCAGAGAAGCTCGAAATCTATCCCGACGGTCAGGCGCGGGTGCTCCGGGACGCGATTGCCGAGGTGCATGGACTAAACCCAGCCAATATCCTTTGCGGTAACGGTTCGGGCGAATTGCTGGGCCTGCTCGCCAATACCTACCTCGGCCCGGGAGACGAGTGCATCATCACCGAACACGGCTTCCTGCTCTACCGGATCCAGATCCTCGCCGCCGGCGGCACGCCCGTCACGGTCGAGGAGAGTGATCGGCGGGTCGATGTCGAGGCGATCCTTGCCGCCGTGACCGAGCGCACCAAGATCGTTTTCCTCACCAATCCCGGCAATCCGACCGGGACCTATGTGCCCTATGCCGATATCAAGCGCCTGCATGCGGCGCTTCCGGCGCATGTCATCCTGGTGCTCGACGCGGCCTATGCCGAATATGTCCGCCGCAATGACTACGAAGCCGGCATCGAGCTCGTCTCGGCCAATCGCAATGTCGTCATGACCCGGACCTTCGCCAAGGTCTACGGGCTCGCGGCGCTCAGGATAGGCTGGATTTACGGTCCAGCAGAGATCATCGACGCGATGAACCGCGTGCGCGGACCGTTCAATATCAACACGCCGGCGCTTTTTGCCGGTGCCGCCGCCATGCGCGACCAGGCGCATGTGGCCAATGCCGTCGAGCACAATCAGGTCTGGCTCGCCCGGGTGTCGGAAGCGCTGACCGCGCTTGGTCTCCAGGTCACGCCCTCGGTCACCAATTTCATCCTGATCCACTTCCCCGACGGTGACGGAAAGTGCGCCACCGATGCGGATGACTTCCTCACCAGTCGTGGCTTCATCCTGCGTGCGGTGCGCGCCTACGGCTTTCCCAATGCACTTCGCATGACGATCGGTAGCGAAGAAGCCAATACCGGCGTGATTGCCGCCCTCACAGAATTCATGGAACGCACGTGATGTCTGAAATCCTGTTCAATCGCATTGCCCTGATCGGTATCGGCCTTATCGGTTCGTCGATCGCACGCGACATCCAGAAACTGGGGCTGGCGCGCGAGGTCGTGATCTCGACACGCAGCGCCGAAACCCTGAAGCGGGCGGAGGAACTCGATCTGGGAACCGCCTACACCACGTCGGCGGCAGATGCGGCAAGGGACGCCGACCTGGTCATCGTCTCGGTGCCGGTCGGCGCATCGGGGGCGGTGGCACAACAGATCGCGTCCAGCCTGAAACCCGGCGCGATCGTCACCGATGTCGGTTCGACGAAGGCGTCGGTGATCGCGCAGATGGCGCCGCACATGCCGGAAGGCGTACATTTCATTCCGGGTCATCCGCTGGCGGGTACGGAAAAGTCCGGCCCGGATGCAGGCTTTGCCGGCCTGTTCAAGGGCCGCTGGTGCATCTTCACGCCGCTGCCGGATACCGATGCGGATGCGCTGGCGCGTCTTGGCGGCTTCTGGCAGGCGCTCGGCTCGCGTATCGACGAAATGGATCCGCAGCATCACGACAAGGTTCTGGCGATCGTCTCGCATCTGCCGCATATCATCGCCTACAATATCGTCGGCACGGCGGATGATCTGGAAGCCGTGACCGAGTCCGAAGTGATCAAATATTCGGCTTCCGGTTTCCGCGATTTCACCCGCCTTGCCGCCTCCGACCCGACCATGTGGCGCGACGTTTGCCTGCACAACAAGGATGCGATCCTGGAAATGCTGGCGCGCTTTTCCGAGGATCTCGCCTATCTGCAGCGGGCGATCCGCTGGGGCGAGGGCGACAAGCTGATCGAGTTGTTCACCCGCACCCGCGCCGTGCGCCGCTCGATCATCGAGGCCGGCCAGGATGTCGACGTGCCGGACTTCGGCCGTCATTCGCTCGACAAGTAGAGCTTTACGTTCCGCCGCCCCTGTCTCAGAGCGGCGGTATCGTGCCGAGCGGAATGAAGCCGAGCGATGCGACGCCGTCGCGGATGGTGATTTCGGCAGAGCCCCTGTCCTGGCCGAAAGAGACGACCGCGAGCACCTTGGCCACGTCGTCGAACGTGTCCTTCATCTGCGGATAGGCGACGCCGAGCGCATCGTTCCACGCCCTGATCCCTTCGATCTCGGCGCGGATCTCACCGGAAATCAGGCCGTCTTCGCCGACCGAAAACGGACCGCTCAGGGTCAGCAGACGGCCTTCGCCCAGATCCGTCACAAGCCGGCGGATCTCGCCCTTGGTGCCATAAAGCCTCTGGCTATGCGCCAGTGCCGGCTGCAGCAGGCCGCCGCGGTCGGCAAATGTCACGTCGATGCTGGCCGAGGCCGGCGGCAGGGCGACGGGATTGCCACCGATTGCCAGCACCGCGTCGCGCACCAGGGCTGCGTAGTCGAGATCGCCACCGTTGCCCCTGATATGGCTTTCCGCATGCGGCGCGGTCAGTTCAAGCTTGAGGGGGCTGACGGTCGAAATCAGCTGTGCCTTCAGGTTGCGGATTTCGAGCGAGCTGCGCTGCAGGCCGGACAGCGTCGCGTTGAAGCTCGACCGCAGGTCTTCCCATTCGATCGTCGAGTTGAAGCCGAGCGCCGAGCGGATTTCGGCCGGCCCATCCAGTTCCCAGACGACATGGCCGGGCGCATAGATCTGGGCTGCGGCCCGCACGGCGCCGAACGAGGCGGAAATGCCCTGATAGTTGTCGTCGAGCGACAGCCGGTCGCAATTCAGCCTGAAGCGGAAAGGATAGCCGCCGATGCTCGGCTGCTCGCAATTGGCCGTGATGGCGGCCGGATTGCCGCCCTCGAAGAAGGCGACGATCTGCCGGCGCAGATATTCGGCGGCAAAATACCAGGCGACACTATAGACAGCGATGAACAGGACGATAAAAACGCCCAGACGAAACACCTTGCGGCTTGTGGCGCTTGCGGGCGCTGTGGATGGCGTTGCCATGGGGTGCTCCTGATTGACGATCAAATCCTGAGTGAGTGGATTGGCCTGCGATATGGACGAATTTTGGGTCTTTGGCTACGGATCCTTGATGTGGAACCCGGGCTTTGCCTTCGAGGAGCGGGTTCAGGCCCGCCTGACCGGCTATCGGCGGTCGCTCTGCGTGCGCTCCTGGGTGCATCGCGGGACCGAGGCGCGCCCCGGCCTGGTGCTGGGCCTCGATCGTGGCGGCTCGTGCCGCGGCATCGCCTTTCGTGTCGATCCGACCCTGTGGCCTGACACGCTGGCCTATCTGCGCGAACGCGAACTTGTCACCAATGTCTATCTCGAACGCAGCGTCCGGCTGCGTTTCGATGACGGACGCCAGGTGACCGGCCTGACCTATGTGGTCGACCGGGCACATCCGCAATATGGCGGGGCCGTCACGGTCGAAGAGGCGGCACAAATCGTTGCCGGCGCGGTTGGCCAGTCGGGTCCGAACCCGACCTATGTGGCCAATACGGCTGCCCATCTGCGTGAAATGGGGATCCGCGACCACTGGCTGGAAGGCGTCGTCGCGGCAATCGCGGCGATCGGTCAACCGGATTTGCAGGCGAACTGACAGGCGAACTGACAGGCGGATTGGCAGGCAGCCCGTACCTGTTTCTTCCGGCGTTTCAGCCTGCCTGCAGTTCTGCCAGCCGCTTTACCGCCGTCGGCGGCAGCGGCACATGCGGATTGTCGCGTGCAGTCTCGATCAGCAACTCGTCGCTGGCCGCCTCGAGGCGTGCCATCAGCGTGTCGAAAAACACGTCCGGATCGAGGCCCGGCTCGATCGCCGGCAGGATGCGTACCTTGAAATGGCCGGGATAGCGCTGGAACTTGCGGCGTGGCCAGAACAGGCCGGGATGCATGGCGACCGGCACGACGGGAACGCCGAGATCGCGGTAGAGGCGGGCAATGCCGTATTTGTATTCGGGCGTCGCGCCCGGCGGCCGGCGGGTGCCTTCCGGATAGATGATCAGCTGGCGGCCGTTGCGCATCTCGGCCTTGGTGCGCTCGATCACTTCCGCCATCACCTTGCCCTTGGCGCCGCGGTTGACCGGGATCATGCGTTGCTTGGCGACATACCAGCCGAAGACCGGGATCCACATCAGTTCGCGCTTGAGGATATAGACCGGATCGTCGAGCCAGGGCAGCAGGGCAAACGTGTCCCAGAAAGACTGGTGCTTGGGGGCCAGGATATAGCCGCCCTTGGGAATATTCTCGAGCCCCTCGAGGGTGAAGGTCGTGCCGACGATCGTCTTCATCAGCCAATGCGAGGAACGCGCCCAGCCCTTCGGCACGCCGAACGCCGTCTTGCGCGGCGCGAGAAAATAGAAAGGCGACAACAGGATCATGCGAAGGATCATGTTGGTGTAGAAGGCCGTATTGAACAGGATGGAACGCAGGGTGATCATCAGGACATTTCCGTGGACAGGCGAAAACGTCCCTATCGTAAAACGCGGCCGAGCAAAAGCCGGTCGGCCGGGAATTGCTCAGCTCTCGTCGGCCGGGTCGGCAATTTCGCCCGACGAACGCAAGCCGGGACCGACGCTCCAGCCGATGATGCCGCGGGCATAGGCAATGACGCTCTTGGCATATTCGGCCAGCATGGTTCGCAGCGCGTCCGGCTCTCGGTACCAGGCGCGGGTCTTCAAGTCGGCATTGACCACGGGATAGCCGATGAACTCGGTGACCTTGTCCGACCGGCGCAGCTCCATCAGGCTGCGGGCCATGTGATAGTTGCTGGTGACCACCAGGACGGACTTGTAGCCGCGATCGCGGATCCAGTTTGCGGTCTCGTTGGCATTGCCGATCGTGTCGATCGCGGCGTAGCCGATATCGACGCAGCAGGCGAACAGTTCGGGTGACGTGCGTGTGGCGCGGCGGATCTGGCCGGCGGTGGTCGAGGGATTGACGCCCGAAATCAGCAGGCGGCCGCCATAGCCGCGTTTCAGAAGGTCGATGGCCTGGTCGATGCGCTGGTAGCCGCCGGTCAGAACCACGATCGCGTCGGCCTTGACGTTTTCCGGCGGGCGCAGCGTGGTCACGCTGTCGGCAAAATGCAGGAAGCCGGCGACGAGCAGGGCTACACACAGCAGGACGAGCAATCCGCTATAGCGCAGGAACCGGCGCAGGAGACCACGGCGCGCAAACAGGCTGCGGCCCGACGTGTCGGGCCGGCCCCCTTGAGACGGTTGGTTTCGGGTCATCCGGTCCATGCTCATTGTCCGTGAATAGCGTGGATTTTCCACACGGAACAGGCGGCTTTAAGGCAAGTCAACACGCTTCCTTGACGATTAATCGTCCATAAGTCCATCGGTACGCGCCGGATCCGAGCGAATTAGGTCGATCTCGTAGATGGTGCGCATGACGGTCAGGCGCGCCGTGATGGTGGTCAGCAGCGCAATCACGATCATCGTGGCAAAGATCCCGAGATAGCCGGTCCAGCCGATGGTGAAGGTGCCGAACAGCGCCGTTGCCTGATCGCTTTCCGGCGTGGCCATCGACCGGGTCTGCCAGAAATTGGCGGCGGCAAACAGGCCGGCCGCGAGCAGGCCGCCGGCGGCCGCACCCTTCAGGCTGATCTTGAGGAAGTGCTTCTGGAATTCCTGGGCGACGAAGGTGCTCTCGGCGCCGACGAAATGCAGCACCTCGATAATGTGGCGATTGCCCGATAGCGCGCCGCGGGTGGCAAAGACCACCGTCAGCACCATGGCGGTAAACACCAGGATCAGCACGCCGGAACCGATCAGCACGGTGGTGCGTGCCATCTGCACGAGGCGGTCGACCCAGGTGCGGTGATCGTCGAGAAAGGCCTGCGGCACTTCGACCTTCAGCAGGTCGCGCATCGAGGCGAAATCGGGCGGGTTGCTTTCGTCGATGGTGATGACGATCAGGCGCGGTACCGGCAGGTCTTCGAGATTAAGTCCGGTGCCGAGCCAGGGCTCGAGCAGGCGGGCCGTTGCATCATCATCCATGATCCGGCCGTCGCGCGTGCCGACGAAGGTCAGCGCAAGATCGCGCGCCTTGACCAGGGCAGCCCCCATGTCGAGCCCGTCCTCCGGCTTGATCTGGATGGTGACCTCCCGGGAAATCTGGCTCTGCCAGCCGGCCGCCGTTGCCCGGACCATCGACACGGCACCCAGCGTCAGGCAGGCCAGAAAGGCCATGATGGCAATCACCACCATCAGCGCATTGCCCTGGATGTTGGAGGGCGGCAGGATCGGCCCGGTCGGCCTGACGGTCATTTCGACCCGGCGCTTCTGTGCCTTGTCCGGCTGCTGCGGGGTGTTGGTTCCTGTCTCACTCATAGATGTCGAGCCGCCCGTCGGTGAGGATCATGCGGCGCGCATCGACCTGGTCCATCAGGGCCAGATCGTGGGTGGCGATGACGACGGCCGTGCCCAGCCGGTTGAGTTCGAGAAACAGGCTGAGCAGGCGGCGGGCCATTGGCGGATCGACATTGCCGGTCGGTTCGTCGGCCAGCAGGATTTCCGGCCGGTCGATCAGCGCACGGGCGATGGCGACGCGCTGTTTCTCGCCGCCCGACAGCACGGCCGGCAGCACGTTGATGCGCTCGCCGAGGCCGACCCATTTCAGCAGTTCGATGACGTCGCGCCGGTAGCTGCCTTCCTCCTTGCCGCGCACGCGCAGCGGCAGCGCGACGTTTTCGTAGGTGGTCAAATGGTCGAGCAGGCGGAAATCCTGGAAGACGATGCCGACGCGGCGGCGCAGCATCGGCAGTTCACTGCGGGGAATGCGGGTGATGTCGCGGCCGAAGCTTTGGATGATGCCGCGTGTCGGCTGCAGCGACATGAACAGCAGGCGCAGCAATGTCGTCTTGCCCGCACCGGACGGGCCGGTCAGGAACTGGAAGGAGCTCTTGGGAATGTCGAAGGTCAGGTCGCGGAGGATCTCCGGTCCCATTCCATACCGAAGGCCGACATTTTCAAAGTGGATCAACGGCTGGGCCCAGTCTGACGTGTCCGAGGTCTGGGGCTCGTAAACGAAGATCGTCAACGGCCGGTAAACATGCCCGCAAAACGGCAGCCGGATGGCCGATATTTTCGAAGCATTAACCATTTGAATTTACGTCTGGAGTGGATTCGTTTCAACTGCCGAGTTTCGGGTATCCGGAATTGGCTGTGCGAAAGGTACGGCTGAGATGAACGCCTTCCGTTTCCAAAAGCAGGCAGCAGCCCCGGACCAGGATCTGCTGCCGCCAGACCGGGCGCGCCGCCGCATCGAGCGCCAGCATTTCCAGACGACCCATGAGGTCGTCGATGCCCATTTCGTCGTGGTGCGCGATCCACCGCAGAGAGCCAAATTCCAGGCGGCTTCAGCGGCGAGCGCTCCTGTTGCCCCGGATGTCCTCGCCGGCCTGAAGACGGTGCTGCGCAGCGCCGAGCATCATCTGCAGCGGTTGTCCGATGTCAGCTTCGCCCTTCTGGTCGCCGGCTGCTTTGCCAGCATCTTCGGCATCGCGGGACAGCTTTATTCAGGCACCGGTTCTACCGACGCCGTGGCCAACCCGCTCGACATCACCCATGTCAGCCTGACGCCGCAACACAAGGACGGCATGCAGGTCCTGCTGCTCAATGCCATTGTCGAAAACCGGTCGGACGATACCGTCAGCCTGCCGAAACTCAGGGCTGATCTGCTGATCGGCGGCCAGATCGTCGCCAGCACCTATATCGATGCACCGGTTGCCGATCTCGATGGCGGCCACAGTCGCGGCGTTGCAGCCCGGCTCCAGCATCCTGGTGGAAAAACGCCGGAACTGCGGCTTTCCTTCGAGGATCCGGGTGTCTCGCCTTCCTGACTGTGCTAAGGGCTTGCCTTTCCGGCGGTCTCAGGCTGCCGGGCTGAAGGCCGAAACCGGCCGATCATCAAGGAGAAGTCCATGCCCGTCGTCCGCGGCAAGAATATCGAACCCCTGTTCACCGCCGCGCAGATCGCCGAGCGCAATCACGAGCTAGCCGCCGATATCATGAAGGGTCCCTGCGACGATCTTCTGGTGATTTCGGTGCTCAAGGGCTCGTTCATCTTTGCCGCCGATCTCATTCGGGCGTTGCATGATGTCGGGCTTGCGCCGGAAGTCGAATTCATCACTCTGTCCAGCTATGGCACAGGCACGGTGTCGCAGGGTGTCAGGATCATCAAGGACATCGACAGCGACGTGAAGGGCCGCAATGTGCTGCTCATCGACGACATTCTCGAGTCCGGCCGCACGCTGCTGTTCGCCAAGGAACTGATGTACGAGCGCGGCGCCGCCAATGTCACGATCGCCGTGCTTCTCGACAAGAAAGTGAAGCGGAAAGAAGTGTTTGAGGCTGATTTCGTCGGCTTCGAATGCCCCGATTATTTCGTCGTCGGCTACGGCATGGACGTCGCCTATGCTTTCCGCGAACTGCCCTATGTCGGCGTGGTGACCGGCGACGCCTGAGGCGTTTCGTTTCGCGACATCTGGCCGTCCTTCACTGACCGCTTGTTAACCATGGCGCGGGACCGGGTGTCCCGCGTTTACCTCTCGACAAGGAAACTCTGTTGATTTGCCCTGACGGGCACGGAAACGGATCGCGGGAGTTGAATGCAATCATGGCGAGAATCTTGATCACCGAAGACGAAGATACGCTGCGTACCTTCGTTGCCCGCGCCCTGCGCCTCGATGGTCACGAAACCAGCGAAGCCGCCGATGGCGAAGAAGGTCTCGCTTTGCTTTGCGAAGAACCATTCGACCTGCTGCTGTCGGATATCCGCATGCCGGTTATGGACGGCATCGAGCTTGCCCACCGGGCCTCGTCCCATTTCCCCGACCTGAAGATCCTTTTGATGACCGGCTATGCCGAACAGCGCGAACGCGCCGACGACCTAGCCTCGAAGATCATCGATGTGGTGCCCAAGCCCTTCGCGCTCACCGATATCCGGGCGGCCGTTGCCAGCGCTCTGGCGGGCTGAGCACCTCTTTCGAAATCCTACTGGATCTCGAGCAAGCGCTCGAGATAACGCCGCTCCAGCTCGGGACTGGAATTCTGGCCAAGCTTTTCGCGGATGGCTTCGAGAATTTCGCGGGCGCGCTGCACGTCGATCTCGTCCGGCACCTTGACCCTTTCGCCGAAATCCGGGCCTGACGTGGCGCGCGGCCGGCCGAGCGGATCACGGCCGTTCTGGTTGCCCTGACCCATCTGCTGGCCTTGGCCCTGCTGGCCTTGCATGGCCTGCATCATCTGGCCCATCATGTCGCGCGCGCCCTGGCGCAGCGCTTCCAGCGCGCGGCCCTGGCCTTCCACCGCGCGGTCGCCCTGGCTCTTGCCAAGCGCTTCGCCGGCACCCTTCATTTCACCCTGCGCCTGGCCAAAACCTTCACCGGGATCGAGGCCGAGGCCTTTCAGGCCTTCCTGCAATTCGCCGAGCTGCTTGCCGAGGCCTTCCTGCTGCTCGCGCAGGTTCTTCAGCGCCTCGCGCAGCTGTTCGGCGGTCATCTGGTCGGTGTCCTGCCCGCCCTGCTGGCCCTGTTCGCCCTGGGCCTGCGGCTCCTGCTGCGGTTCGCCGTTTTCGCCCTCTTCGCCTTCGCCCGGGTCGCCGCGCTGCATGCGGTCCCTCAGGGCCTGATCGAGTTTGAAGGTCTCGTCCATCAGCCGCTGCTGCTGCTGCATGATCTCGCCGAGCTTGTCGATCTGCTTGCGCGCCTCGCTGTTCTGCTGCTCGCCGCCGCGCTGCGGGCGTCCGGCCTGCATGTTGTTCATCATCCGGCTCAGCTCGTTGAGCAGCTGGCGCGCCTCGTCCTTGTTGCCCGAACGGGCGAGGTTTTCCAGCTGGTCGAGCAGGTTGTCGAGATCCTGCGGACGCACGGTGTTCTGGGCGCTCTGCTGCTCGCCATTCTGGTTTTGCATGCGTTCGGCCATGGCGGTCATGAACTCCTGCATGGCGGCACGAAGCTCGTCCATCAGCTTCTTGATTTCCTCGTCAGGGGCATCGCGATCCAGTGCGTCGGCCAGGTTCTTCTGCGCATCGCGCAGCCGCTTTTCGGCCAGCGACAGGTCGCCGTCCTCGATGCCGAGCGCGATCTCCCACAGATAGTCCGCCGTCTCCTGCAACGCCTCGGTGCCCTTGGCCTGCTGCATGCGGGCACGGGCCGATTCGATCAGCAGGAAATGGGTGAGATTGGGGATGGTTTCGTCGGCGCGAAGGGTGATCGCTTCGTTCAGCGCGATGGCCCGCGGCATGGCGCGGGTGTCGAGCGAAAAGACCTGCCGCTGTTCGGCGACGGCTGCGGCAAGCTTCTCCGAGAAGTTTCGCGACGGCAGGATCATTTCCACCGGCGGGCTGCGGCCGACCTGTCCTGCGCCATCGGTGGCGACCAGCGTGATCGACACTTTGGCGCCCGCCAGGGGATGCTCTGTGATGTTGCGGCTGGCGACGCCCTTTGTTTCGCGGGCATTGTGGCGCGGCAGGTCAAGCTTGTAATCCGGCTGCGGATAAAGCGGCGTGGCACCGGACTTGGTTTCCAGCGGCACGATCTCCGCATGGGCCTTCTGCAGGCCATAATCGTCCTTGGCGGTGAAGGCGATTTCCAGGGCGCCGTTGATGGCGCGGCGCGGCGTGCCGTCGAAGGCGATCTCAGGTGCCTTGTCCGGTGTCACCTGAATGGTCCACTGGCGCTGGCCAACGCGCAACTGGCCAGCATCTGCCAGCTCCAGTTCGTGGGTGCGGGCGGCAAGCGGTGCAGCGGGTGCCGGAGGCAGGTTGCTCGACGCTTGCCCACCAGGCGTCGCGCCCACCACAGCCTCTTCCTTGGCCGCGACCTCGATCACCGCGCCATCGGCTGCCTTGCGATAGAAGACCTTCTCGTCGGCAGCCCCGCCGCTGATGCGCACGGTGATCTTCGAATGCTGCGGCACACTGACGCCGTTTTCGTCCTGCGTGCCGAGGCCGGACAGGAAGACGGGGGCTTGGCCGGTATAGGCTGGCGGCGTAATCCAGGCATCGATACGCATGTCCGGCGTCTGGCTTTCGGCGACATGCTGGCGGAAGGCATCTGCGATCGTGCCGGCGCCGTTCGAGCCGGAATAGGCAAGCGCTGTCACAAACAGCAAAGCCGGGATTGCCCGCAGGGCATATCGGTCGAAGCGGGCGATATCCGGCTGCGGCAGGCCGGTATCGAGGGCTGCAATGCGCTCGGCCATGCGCCGCTGGTGTTCCTGCCAGAGCGCCCGGGCAAACGGCGTCTCGAAGGCGGGTTCGTCGTCCTGTACCGCGACCGGCTGGTGCGGCAGGCCGTTGCGCTCTTCCAGCAGCCGGTCGGCTTCGCCGGTCGTTGGCAGTTTCAATCGCAGGAAGGGCAACAGCGACGCGACAAGCGCGAAGATCAGGACAAAGACCAGCGGGAGGCGCAGATATTCAGGCAGTTCGCGATAGACGCCGAACCAGGCAAGCGAAACGAACAGGGCGGCGATGCCGGCAACCGGGAGAAACAGCGGCAGGAGGCGTTCCGCAAACAGCACCAGCCGTGCCAGCAGACGCTTGAAACCAACCCGGCGCGCCAGAGCAGGATCTGTCTTGAAGGCGCCTTTCCGTTGGCCGGCCGGGCGGGATTGCGGCATCCGTCAGGTCTCCGAGTGCACAGGCCGCCGCATGACGACCTCAGGCCGTCGCATGACAACCTCAAGTCTCAAAGATAGCAGGCTTTGTGGCGAAGACGAGGGCGAGGCGGGAAAGCCGGTGGTTTTTCCCGCCATATCGCTGAAATGTGAACGCCGAGCCGTCAGGCGCCCCCGCCAGAAAAGAGTTCCAGAAGGGTTCCAGAAGCGCTCTGCTCAGTCGAGCCAGTCGGGAACAGAATCGAGCCCGATCAGCTCTTCATAGCTCGGGCGCTTCCGAATCACGTGGAATTCGCTGCCCTTGACCAGCACCTCCGGGATCAGCCGCCGGGTGTTGTAGGTGCCGGCCTGGACTGCACCATAGGCACCGGCCGAGCCGACCGAGATCAGGTCGCCGGGCTTCGGCATCGACATTTCGCGATCAAGCGCCAGATAGTCGCCGGTCTCGCAGACGGGGCCGACGACGTCGGCGCGAATGCGCGGCGCGCTGGCAGCCGACAGGATCACCGGGCGGATTTCGTGATATGCCTCGTAGAGCGTCGGGCGGATCAGGTCGTTCATCGCCGCATCGACGATGACAAACGTCTTGTTGCCGCCGTCCTTCACATAGATCACCTCGGTGACCAGAATGCCGGCATTGCCGACAAGCAGGCGGCCGGGCTCGGTGACGATCTTGCAGTTCAGGCTGGCCAGTTGGTCCTTGACGATCCGCGCATAGGCGTCCGGTTCGGGCGGCGGGTTGTTGTCGTCCTTGTAGGGAATGCCGAGGCCGCCACCGACATCGACATGGTCGATCGCGTGGCCGTCGGTGCGCAGGGTCTCGACCAGTTCGCGCAGCAGGCGGAAGGCTTCCTCGAACGGCTGCAGCTCGGTGATCTGGCTGCCGATATGCATGTCGATGCCGCTGACCTGGATGCCTTCGAGCGTGGCGGCACGGGCATAGACGGCGCGGGCGCGATCATAGGAAATGCCGAACTTGTTTTCCTTCTTGCCGGTCGAGATCTTGGCATGGGTCTTGGCGTCGACATCCGGATTGATGCGGAACGAGACATGCGCCTTTTTGCCGGCCTTGAGAGCGCGCTGGTTGAGGATCTCCAGTTCCGGCTCGCTCTCGACGTTAAAGCAGTAGATGCCAGCTTCGAGGCCAAGATCCATCTCGCTCGGCGTCTTGCCGACGCCGGAGAACATGATGCGCGATGCCGGGATGCCGGCGGCGAGCGCACGGCGCAATTCGCCTTCCGAGACCACGTCGACACCGGCGCCGAGGCGACCCAGCGTCTTCAGCACGGCCTGGTTGGAATTGGCCTTCATCGCATAGCAGACCAGCGCATCGACGCCGTCGAAGGCCTTGGAAAAGACCTTGTAATGGCGTTCCAGCGTGGCGGTCGAGTAACAATAGAAAGGCGTGCCGACGGCGCGGGCGATCTCTGGGATGGCCACATCCTCGGCATAGAGGACGCCGTCGCGATAGTCAAAATGGTTCACCGGGAAAGACCTGTCAAAGGAGCGGATCGAGGAGGAAAGGCGTGTCGGGTGTCGCTTGCGGTTTCGAGTCGCGCTTGTTCTGCTGGTCGACCGGCGTGCTCGGCGGATCGAGGTCGCCCTTGCGGCCGCAGCCGGAAAGCGCAAGCGTTGCAGCCAGAAGCAGAGATACGGCGATCGTCGGGCGGTTGAGCGTTTTCACCATGATCCAATCCATCGAATTGTGTTGTCCAAAGGCTCTAGCGAAAAACAGGGCGCTTGTGCACCCTGATTCTCGTGATGAATACCTGACGCCTGCGTGATCGGTTGCCTGATCCGCCCGGTTGTCGGCTGCCGAATCAGTTTCTGCCGCGCCACCAGGCGATCTGCTTCCTGACTTCCGAAGGTGCTGTGCCGCCGAAGCTCTTGCGGCTGGCAACCGAGGCTTCGACCGTCAGCACGTTGAAGACATCAGCTGTGATCGCGGCATGGATGTCCTGCAAGTCTTCCAGAGGCAGTTCGGCCAGATCGCAGCTCTTGCTCTCGGCCAGCGCCACGGCGCGGCCGGTGACATGGTGGGCGTCGCGGAAGGGAAGGCCAGCTTCCCGCACCAGCCAGTCGGCGAGATCGGTGGCGGTTGAGTAACCGGAACCGGCGGCTGCCTTCATGCGGTCGGTGCGGATGGTCATGTCGCGAACCATGCCGGTCATGGCAGCGATCGCCAGTTCCAGGCTCTCGGCCGCGTCGAAGACCTGTTCCTTGTCTTCCTGCATGTCCTTGGAATAGGCGAGCGGCAGGCCCTTCCATCACGGTCAGCAGTGCAATCAGCGAGCCGTTGATGCGGCCGGTCTTGGCGCGCACCAGTTCGGCCGCATCCGGGTTCTTCTTCTGCGGCATGATCGAGGAGCCGGTAGAGAATGCATCCGACAGGCGGATGAAGCCGAATTGCGGCGTCGACCAGATGACGATCTCTTCGGCGAGACGCGACAGATGCACAGCGGCAATCGAGGCGATCGACAGGAATTCCAGCGCGAAGTCGCGGTCCGACACGGTGTCGATCGAATTGCGGGTTGGCTCACGGAAGCCGAGCGCCTTGGCCGTCATGTGGCGATCGATCGGATAGCCGGTACCGGCAAGGGCTGCCGCGCCGATCGGGCTCTCGTCCAGATGTTCGATCGCATGGCGCACGCGCTGACGGTCGCGGCCGAACATCTCGACATAGGCCATGCAGTGATGGCCGAAGGTCACCGGCTGGGCGGTCTGGAGATGGGTGAAGCCGGGCATCACCGTGTCGGCATGTTCTTCGGCGCGGTCGAGGAAGGCAGCGATCAGGCCGCTCAAGGCCTGTTCGGTCTTCTGCAGCTCTTCCTTGACCCAGAGGCGGAAGTCGAGCGCCACCTGGTCGTTACGCGAGCGGGCCGTGTGCAGGCGGCCGGCGGCCGGGCCGATCAGGTCGGCAAGCCGCGCCTCGATGTTCATATGAATGTCTTCGAGCTTGCGCGAAAAGACGAACTGGCCAGCCTCGATCTCTGACAGGATCGTGTTCAGGCCGTGAACGATCTTGTCTTTGTCTTCGGTGCCGATAATGCCTTGATGCGCCAGCATGGTCGCATGCGCTATAGAGCCGCGGATGTCCTGGGCGTAAAGCTTCTTGTCGAAACCGATCGAGGCATTTATCTCCTCCATGATGGCTGCCGGGCCGGAGGCGAAGCGACCGCCCCACATCTGGTTGGAGGATTTGGTGTCCTTGATGTCCTCGGCCATGAAATGCCTATCCTGGAGAATGACATGACTGAAAAAAGACCGTCCGGCCTCTTCCCCGTCAAGCTGGTTGCGATTGCGGCGATTGCCGGCGTAATCGCCGGCGCGGCAGCGGTATACGTGAAGCAGACGGTGTCTGGCAATGGCGCGGAGACCGCGGCTGCCGGACAATGCGAGGGTTCCGTCGCCCGCGCGGCTGCCCTCAAGCCGTATCTGACCGGTGATGTGGCGGCGATGGTTCCGGTCGATGCGCCGAAACTGATCGAAGGCCTGTCGTTTAGCGATGCGGCCGACACGGCGATGACCACGGCCGATTTTGCCGGCAAGACCGTGCTGCTCAATCTCTGGGCGACGTGGTGCGTGCCATGCCGGGAGGAAATGCCGGCGCTCAACAACCTGCAGAAAGCGGTCGGTGGCGAGACTTTCCAGGTCCTGGCGATCAATATCGACAATGGCGACGCGGAAAAGCCGAAGAGCTTTCTCGAGGAAACCGGCGTCGATGCGCTCGGGCTTTACCGCGATGCCAGCATGGGCGTGTTCAACAGCCTGAAGAAGCAGGGCCTCGCCTTCGGTCTGCCGGCGACACTTCTGATCGATGGCAAGGGCTGCCTGCTGGGTGCCATGAACGGCCCGGCCGCCTGGGACGGCCCGGATGCCAAGGCACTGATCGCGGCTGCGGCCGGCGCCTGATCGCAAAAAGCCTGCCTCTGGACGATGGCAGGCTTTGCGTTATTCTCTCCCTGGTTGTGCGGCGAAAGCAGACGCGTTCTGTCAGACGCATCGGAGAGGATAGGCCACTCCGACCAGGGCGATGGCCTCGCCGCGCAATCGGAGGGTGAGCTATGTGGCCAAAACCATTTAGCATCACGTTTATTATACGAAAAACCCGCACGAGCTGGCAGGCAATCGTGCGGGTCAATTTCAGATAAAAACAGAAGCGCGGGCGAAAGCTCGCCCTTCACTCCACCAATATAATCCTCAATGCCTCGATCAGCAAGGCGCGCAAGGTCAGCGCGTTGGAACCGGCACTTCGCCGCGATAGTCGTAGAAGCCGCGGCCGGACTTGCGGCCGAGCCAGCCTGCCTCGACATATTTGACCAGCAGCGGGCAGGGGCGATATTTCGAATCCGCCAACCCGTCATGCAGCACCTGCATGATCGACAAACAGGTGTCGAGGCCGATGAAGTCGGCCAGCTGCAGCGGGCCCATCGGATGGTTGGCGCCGAGCTTCATCGCCGTGTCGATCGCCTCGACCGAGCCGACGCCTTCATAAAGCGTATAGATCGCCTCGTTGATCATCGGCAGCAGGATGCGGTTGACAATGAAGGCCGGGAAGTCTTCGGCGACCGTGATCGTCTTGTCGAGCGAGCGGACGAAGGTCTTGGCCGTCTCGAAGGTGTTTTCGCCGGTGGCGATGCCGCGCACCAGCTCGACCAGCTTCATCACCGGCACCGGGTTCATGAAATGAATGCCCATGAAGCGTTCCGGCCGGTCGGTCGCAGACGCGAGCCTCGTAATCGACAGCGACGAGGTATTGGTGGCCAGCAGCGCTTCCGGCTTCAGGACCGGGCAGAGCTGGGCAAAGATCTTGCGCTTGACGGTTTCGTCTTCGGTGGCGGCCTCGATGACGAGGTCGGTGGCGGCCATGTCGTTGATGTCGCTCGAGCCGGAGATCAGCGCAAGCGCTGCCTTGCGTTCGTCTTCGGTCAGCTTGCCGTTGGCGACCTGGCGGGCGAGATTGCCGTGGATCGTGGCAAGGCCAGCCTCGATGCGCTCCTTGGCGAGATCGTAGATCTGGACCTTGTAGCCGGCGATGGCCGAAACCTGGGCGATGCCGCAGCCCATCTGGCCCGCACCCACCACGCCTACATTGGTGATCGTCGTCGTCATCCCGCTCTCCTACCCATCGAATTCAATTCTCTTCGCAAAAATGCCGGGCCCGCTTTCGCGAGCCCGGCAATTGATAGACCCATGCCGGGTGTTTTTCCAGCCCTTTCGCGGTTGC
>NZ_AHZC01000411.1 GCF_000247475.1 Rhizobium sp. PDO1-076
GGAACTTCGGTTTCGCCGGCCAGAGCCGCCTTGCCAGAGAGACGCATGCAACCGGCAAAAATCGCCGAACGGGGCGCCGGAAGGAGCCACATACTAAACTTACAGAGGCTGCTTCTGGCGCCCTGTCCGAAACTGCCACCATCCCCGGAGGAGGAAGATCCAACCGGCGGCGAAGCGCGGCGTTTTTTCCGCCGGCGTCCGGAGCCCGTCATTCAACCCGATCCCCATCGAAACCCAATCCAGGAGACCCCGCATGAGCAAGCGCAATGCCAACCTCCCCCCATCTCCAGCGCCAACCCCGGCCCCGGCCCCTTCCCCAATACATGTCGACGACCGGATCTTCCGCACGCTGGTCACCGGGTGGTTCAAGCTCGACGCCTGCCGGGTGCGTGCCTGCCACCGCCACCACCTCTGCAGCGCCACCAGCGGCGGCTGGCCGCGCTGCCTCGCCGTCCTGTCCGAGGCCCATCGCGCCATCACGCGCACCGAATGTCACGCGATTGCCGTCGGTGCCCGCGACAAGCTCGGCCGCGACCCCGATCCCTGGCCAGTGGTACAAGGGCCAGTGGTACCAGGGCCAGTGCAGCAAGCGCCAGCGGAGCAAGGGCCAGTACAGCAAGCGTCAACCGATCAGGCCGACGACGCCGTCGCCCTGCACCGGCGCGATGTGATCCTGCTCGATATTGCCTTTGGCTTTCGCGATCCGGTCCATGGGAACCGGGTGCGCGACTGGGTGCGCTCCGATCCCGAATGGCAGAGCGCCCGGGCGGCGAGATGTGCGGCCAAACGCGCCGCCAAAAGTGCCAAAGGGAAAAACGGCCGGTGATCGCGTGCGGATCCGGCAAGCACCGATGATGGCGAGCACAAAGGCGCGGGCGAAAACCAGCTGCGTGCCGCAATCGGCGGCACGGCCATTGGTCCCGCCCCCCACCCAACAAGCGGCCCAACAAGCGACCCCGCCCCCGACCCAGCCAGCGACCCAGCCATTCGACCTGCCGCTATTCCGCCGCCTTCGGCAGTTCCTCGGCATTCACCGGCGCCGGTTCCATCTCGTAGGAATAGCCTTCCAGCATCGTATAGGCCCGCTCGATCGCGGCGATCTGCGTCTCGCTGTTCTTGATCGCCTCGGAGATCGACGTGGCGCGCGCCCGCAGCATCGAGCCGAGCACGTCGGCCTCGGGCCGGCGGCCGATCCGGTCCATGTGTTTGCGCACCCGGGCGCGGTGCCGCTCCAGTTCGAGAATGTGGAAGCGGGCTTTCAATATATCGTCGGTGAGCTTGCGGCGCAGGCCCGCCACGGGGTCGAAACTGCCCGGCTCGCGCTCGTCGAGGATCATGTCATTGACCAATGTTTCCAGGACCATAAGCCCCTTGAGATCGGTCGGCTCGGCAAGCTGCGGATCATAGCCGGTATCGTCATAGACGCGCCGGCGCACCGGATCCTTCAGCAGCTCGTAGCAGGCGCTGATCGTCGCGAACCGGTCCGTATCGCCGCCGCCGTCGGGATGTGCGCTCTTGGCCACCTGCCGGTAGGCGGCCTTGATCGCCGCCTCGTCGGCATCGCGCGCGACGCCGAGAATGTCATAGGGATCGATCACCGTGGCTCCCGTTTTCGCCATCATAACACCTCGTTCCCAGCCGCCCTTCCCCTACCCCGGACCGGGGGCGGCATCAAGACCGGACGACCGGCTTTCCCCCGCCGCCTGCAGCCACGGCCGGGCCCGACCGGGTGGCCACCGGCCCGCCGCCGGACCATCACCTGGCCGCCACCGGCCCGCCACCAGCCCGCCACCAGCCCGAGCCGGCCTGTCAATGATCAAGGATATCAGCCGTTTGCACCGCATACGGAAAGCGCCCCATCACTTTTGGCCCTTGCCTTTCATAAAAAATGTCCATACCTCTATTGATGTTCGGGCACTAATGATCCCGGAGACTGGACCGATTGTTTCGACCGCGTCATGCGGTCTCTGGGGGCCTCCTCCCGCTGGTAGACGTTCTTTCCCCGTTATCGCGACCACTCGACGGTCCCGCCTGCCGGGACTTAACTTGTCCGCCTCCGGTTTGCCGGGCGCGGAGGATACCGCAACACGGGAAAAGGAAATCCCCATGGCCACCAAGGGCATCGTTAAATTCTTCAACCAGGACAAGGGCTTCGGCTTCATCACGCCGGACGGCGGCGCAAAGGACGTGTTTGTGCACATCTCGGCGCTGCAGGCGTCGGGCCTGCAGACCCTGAAGGACGGCCAGCAGGTCACCTTCGACACCGAGCCGGATCGCATGGGCAAGGGCCCGAAGGCCGTCAACATCCAGGCTGACTAAGCTCACCCGCCTGACGCGCGCCACAATCGCGCATTATCCTCGGCGCAGCATGCACGAGGAACCAAACGAACCGGCGGCGCCTCAACGGGCGCCGCTTTTTTGTTGGGTCTACTCCGCCGCCCGCACGGCCTCGCCCGCCGGACTTGCATCGCTCGCCGGACCTGCCGGACCGGCTTGCAGCTTCGGCCCGCCGGCGATATCGACCGCGGCAAAGGCTTCCGCAATCAGCATCGGCGAAATCCCCGGCTTGGTCGCCTCCGACGACAGGATCTGCCGGAACCGCCGGGCGCCTGCATAACCCTGGAACAGCCCGACCATGTGCCGGGTGACATGATTGAGTCGCCCGCCCGAGGCAACCACTTGCTCCGCATAGGCGATCATCGTCTCGCACAGCGCCGCCCAGTCGAAGTCCCGCTCAGCTTCGCCGTAGATCAGCTGGTCGACTTCGGTCAGCAGCGTCGAATTGTGATAGCTCGCCCGCCCGAGCATCACCCCGTCCATCACCTTGAGATGGGCCGCAGCTTCGGCAAGCGTTGTGATCCCGCCATTGATGCCGAGGAACACATCCGGGTTCTCCCGCTTCATCCGGTAGACCAGATCATAATCGAGCGGCGGAATATCCCGGTTCTCCTTCGGGCTCAACCCCTGCAGCCAGGCCTTGCGGGCATGAATCCACACCGCATCCGCCCCGGCCCCGACCATGCGCGCGAGAAAATCCGGCAGCACCTCAGCCGGTTCCTGGTCATCGACCCCGATCCGGCATTTCACCGTCACCGGCACCGTGGACACCGCCTTCATCGCCGCAACGCAGGCCTCGACCGTCTGCGGCTCACGCATCAGGCAGGCCCCGAACGTGCCCGACTGCACCCGGTCCGACGGACAGCCGACATTCAGGTTGATCTCGTCATAGCCATAGTCCGCCGCAATCCTCACCGCCTCGACAAGCTTGCCCGGATCAGAGCCGCCGAGCTGCAACGCGACCGGATGTTCTGCGCGATGAAACGCCAAAAGCCTCTGGCGCGGCCCATGAATGATCGCATCAGCCACCACCATCTCGGTATAGAGCAGCGCATGGCTGGTCAGCTGCCGCAGAAAATAGCGGCAGTGCCGATCCGTCCAGTCAATCATCGGCGCAACGGCAAAAACGGGAGCCTTGAAATAATTGGCATTTTGTTGTTTAACAGACACTTACGGCACTTTCTTCATCGTCTCATTTACGCTCGTTCGGCGCTATTTCCGCCGATTTTGGTACTAGACTTGGTACAATGTACCAATTATCGTTTTTCATGTACCAACTGAGGCACGGCTATGGGCACTATCACCGCTCGCAAGCGCAAGGACGGCACTATCGGCTACATGGCGCGAATGCGGGTTGTGCGGGATGGTGAAGCCTATCACGAGACCGAGACCTTTGACAGACGTCCGGCGGCCGCAGCCTGGCTTTCAAGGCGCGAGCGGGAGCTTTCGAAACCAGGGGCGGTCATCACATCAAAAAATTCTGATCCGACGACGCTGGGCAAAGTCATTGATCGCTACGCCGAGGAAACCGTCAAAGGGGTTGGTCGAACCAAAGCGCAAGTCTTGAAAGCCATCAAGAACTACGACATCGCCAACATGCCCTGCTCTTCGATTAAAGCGAAAGACATCGTTGAATTCCTGCAGTCATTGACGGCACAGCCCCAGACCGTCGGAAACTACGCCAGCCATCTCGGCGCGATCTTCGCGATCGCGCGGCCGATGTGGGGCTATCGACTTGACGAGCAGGAGATCAAGGACGCTGTCAAGGTTGCCCGGCGGATGGGTATCATAACCCGGTCAGCGCAACGCGATCGAAGACCCACGTTGGATGAACTCGATCGTCTGATGGGCCATTTCATTGAACGGCGGAAGAAGGTCCCCCAAGCGATGCCAATGCACAAGGTCATCGCGTTCGCGTTATTTTCGACCCGCCGCCAGGAGGAAATTACGCGGATCAGATGGAAGGCCTTCCAGAGAGAGCACAAGCGCGTCCTTGTGCGCGATATGAAACACCCTGGAGAAAAGATCGGCAATCACACCTAGGTCGACCTTCCCGACCAGGCGATCCAGATCATCGGTAGCATGCCAAAGGGCAAATCAGAGATATTCCCCTACTCCACCGACGCCATCTCGGCGAATTTTACGCGAGCCTGCAAGTTGCTGGACATCGATGATCTCCGCTTTCACGACCTGCGCCACGAGGGCATTTCAAGGTTGTTCGAGATGGGCTGGAATATCCCCCATGTGGCTGCGGTCAGCGGGCATCGGTCGTGGGTCAGCCTCAAGCGATATACACACATTCGGGAGACGGGCGATAAATATGCGAGCTGGCACGGCCTACAGTTGGCCATCAACACCAAATAGTTGGCCGACTGCTTACTGATCCACCGGTGCAAGCACAGAACCGCATCGAACGGAGAAAGCATAAATTGCGAGGGCCTGATTGAACAGAGCCTCGTAAGAAAATCCCCGAGGAACGGTGAGGCGAGCCTTTTACGAAGTAAGCATGTTTATGTACCTGTTCAGACATGTCCCAGGCCTTGGTCGATAAGGTGGCGACATAGTTGATGTCTCAGGTAAAATGTCGAACATCCCGCGTCGGGCCGAAGGTATCCACGATTTTCCAGTATGCTTGATCGGAACAGCACCAGCCATTGTCGAAACGCTGGCGGTGCTGCCGAAGCATAGATCTTTGTATGGCGATCGAAACGGTGGGAGTTAGAACCGATACGAAACGCCCAGCATCGCGAATGGCTGAACATCATCCTTCACGATCGGACTACTCTTGGCGTCACCGATCAAGAACCCCGCGCCCGCCGCACCTGTCACAAGCCAATTTTCGGTCATCATGTAAGTGATGGAACCCTTCACATCGACCCGCTTGAAACCGGCCTGTGCATCATACTGCGCAAGGCCGGAGTTTGCCGATTGAGCGCTGGTAACGCCGAAATACGATACCATGTGTTTGTCATCCGCCCAGGTCCCTGACACGTCGGCTGAGAAGATAAAGCGTTCATACCTGTACGACGCCTTGGCACCAACGGTCCCCGTTAGACCATCGCTGCCGCCGATCGTCTTATCCAGCTCTGCATAGGCTTGAAACGGCCCAACCTCGTAGCTGATGATACCGCCGATTACGCCGCCGGCATCGATATCGCCGAGGCCGCGCAGATAATCGGAATCATCTTCCTTTCGCCCCAGATCGTAACCAGCCTTCAAGCCTGCCCTGAACCCATTGGCCTCGTATATATCGACTGTTACGCCTGTGATATCGACACGAACGCGATCGCCAAATTCGGCTGAGATGATTGGTAGCAGATTGATTTCGAACTTATCCGACCCCTCATATTCGGGCATGTATATGGCGCCGGCGCCGACGGTGAGTTTCCAGTCGTGCAGCGTGTCACGGAAATCGCCATAACGCCCAGAATCAAACTCCTTAGGAGGGGCGATCGCGACATCACCACTCTCAAGGTCGGCAGCCAGTGTTGCCACAGGCAGCAGACCAAGCGCGCTTGCTAGCACAATTGTCTGAACCGTGCCACGGGCGGAACTGGTCGTTTTTACTTGCAGAAAGCAGGGTAGGTACTGGGTCACTATATACTCCTATTGTGGCTTGCAGGTAGGCATCGCTGGTGAGGGCGACACCGAGGATTGAACGTCGGGAACAGGGGGCATTCCCCCCGAGGGCGCTACTGCGCAATCGGAACCAGGGAGAATTTCGCCAAGTGTTATGACCAGTTTTCGAACAGCGGGTGAGGTGCAGGAATAGTGGGTGGTCGGTGCCTATCGACTAGCTCCCTGCGGCGCAGCTTCGAAAGGTGCTGTGACAGCGCGTGCTGGCTGTGACCCACACACCGCGAAAGCTACCCGACTGAATACTCCCTGTGTGCGAGATGATGCCGAATGGAATTCGCTTCCTGTTTGCGGGCAGCGACAAGAGTTCAGCAGACACCTCGCAATCATCGGACAGAGCTTCATGCGTCATGTGCATTCCCAGAACCGTATGTGTCGCTGAGTTTCATTCGATGGACCCACACTGCTCAGAGAGGATTGCCGCAACATTACAGGACCGCAATTTCTGAAACGGCAGGTGGGACGGACGCAAGAAGGCTGTGGGGGATACCTGCAATACGCCCGCCCCTCGTCCGGTTGGGGGCCGGCCGATCGTACGGCGCCGAGACGAACCAGCGCGCCTTTGTACTGTTGCGCGGGTGTTCTCGGTTCCTTGTCGGTCCATTGCGGCGGTGCGCCGACCTTGTCCGCGACGATACCGACCAAGCCGGGCGACCGCCCGAATGCGTCGCAAGCAGCGTATTTCGGCTTGCCGCCGAGCGCAGAGTTAAGACGCTGCGCCGAGGGAAGCGAGAGATCGACGCCCTTCGGCTCCTTGCCGGTCACGAGGATGCGAGAGAAGTATTTGCCGAAATCTGATGCCAGACTGTAAGCGTCGCCGACCTCGGACACGCGCGCATTGTTGGTGATGGAGTTGGCGCCCTTCGACCAGACGACCGCGGCGCGCTGTATGCCGGTGCTGTCGATTGCCTCTGCTTCCACTGCCAGGCCACCAAGACCCATAGGAAGACGCGGGATGCCGACGGGCAGAGCAAGGCTGCTACCCAGGGAAACCGCCGTCGAGACGCCGGCCATCGTCTTATTGGTCGCAACGATATCAGTGACAACGGCACGGATTGTCAGGTCAGCGGGCTGACCTGTTGGGACCAATTGAAACTTGTCGCTGAGGGAGACGCACACGGCACGATCCAGCGCATTCGAGACAAGCGCACGGTCCTGCGACGTCTTGATGCGGATGGCGGCATCCGGAGAGAATGTCGATGGCAGGATAGCGACAGTTCTCACGCCAGACAGACCCTGAGCGTCCACGAAGGTGCGTGTCTTGGTGAATTTTCCCTTGGAGGGGCTGAGTTGATTATAGGAGCTTAGTGTTCCGCCCTCTTTCAGTGCAACGGACGTACATCCCTGCACCATAAGCAAGAGCGGTATGGCGATGATGGCAAATGTTGAGCGGCGCCCATCCCCATCGTAATCGGTAGGCTCAAGACGTTCCGTAGCTTGTTTCTGGTGCACCTTGCTTGCCCTCGCTGGATCATTTGCGCAGAACCTGTAGGCAAAGCATTGCCGCAGCATTACAGGTTGATCAGCGGTCAGAACTCCAATCGCGTTCAGAGCAGGATTTTGAATGTTGTAGCCGAGGGCGCGCAATCGATGCTCACATGGCCATGGTGATTGGCGACGATCTGTTTCACCAGGCTCAATCCAAGGCCGGCACCCGTGCTGCGCGGTGTGAGACGGTAAAACGGTTCAAACACCTGTTCGCGCTGGTCTTCCGGGATGCCGGGTCCGTCGTCAGAAACCGCGATCTCACCGTGCCCGGAAACCATCACCGAGATTGCGCCTCTGTTGCCGCCATGATCGATGGCGTTGCGCACGAGATTGCTGATGGCGCGTTGCAATGCGGGTCGGCTCCCTTCTCGTTCAACTTGATCGACTTCGCTTTCAAACGAGATTTCATAGCCGCCCGCGATCGCCATCGGCGCAAGATCGGCCACCACCGAGCGGGCGATCTCGACCAGATCGACGGTTTCATGCACATCCGCCGCCTGAACGTTGCGCTCGAAGTCGAGAAGCTGTTCGGCCGTCTCCCCCAGCCGTGCGACATCGGCCATCAGGCGGCGTCGCTCGCCGCCTTCCGACATGCCTTCGATCCGCGTTTGCATGATGGCAATGGGTGTTCTGAGTTCGTGCGCGGCATCGATCAGAAAGCGTTGTCGCGCCTGAAATTGTTCCTCCAGGCGCTCAAGGATGCTGTTGAAGGCGATGATAAGCGGGGTCACTTCCTTCGGCACGTCTTCGACCGGAAGCCGCGATCCGGGACGCCTGGGGTCGATCTCCGGCGCCTTGCTGACAACCGCATTGAGGCCGGCAAGGGCATGCCTGACGACACGGGGTACAGTGAAGAATATGGCGGGCAGTGCAATGGCCAGCAAAGGCAGGTAGATGGGATAAGTCTTCGTCAGCATGGTCAGAAAGGTCGCGCTTCTGCTTGTGTTTCCGCCGTACATAACTCGGACTTCCCCAAGAGCCGTATCGATACGGTCGATGGACGCCACCTCGTCCGTTTCTGCGGCGCCACGGATGTCGCCATCTCTGATCAGCCTGACAAAAGACGCCATCTCTGCATAGGGCGCCGGTACTGCGCCATAGGACGCTGTCATTCCGTCCGGCGTCGCAACGACGAACCACAACCGATCATTTTCCGCCTTGAAGGACCGAAGAGCCAGGTTCTCTTCAATGACGAGCTGTCCCTGTGCGTCCCGTGCCACCGCCTCGTAGAGCGCTACACCGAGCTTGTCCTGCAGCCCCACTGTCGGCGACAGGATCATGGCGCCATAGACACAGAGACCGACAATGACGGCCGCAACGACTGCGACAAAGACGAGACTGAGCTGCCAGCTGAGCTTCCACCAGAGAGACGGATTGGGTATTGTCGCCGCAGCCATTATTCTTCCTTCAGGAGATATCCGACACCGCGGATGTTATGAACCGTGACGCCAGCCGAGGATTCCGAAAGGCGCTTTCGCAACCGTGAGATATGCGCGTCGAGTGCATTCGACTGTATCTCCTCCTCATAGTTATACACGGCCGTTTCGAGTGCGGACCGAAGCACGGTTTTGTCCTTGCGCTTTGCCAGGGCGATGAGAACGAGCAGTTCGCGGCGAGGCAGTTCCAGCAAGGCCGACCCAATCGTGACATTCATGTTGAGCGGATCGATGATCATCTTGCCGACTGCGATTTTCTCTTCGACGACATTCGGCGGACGTCTTAGCACTGCGCGTAGCCGCGCCATCAGCTCATCGACCAGAAACGGCTTTCCGAGGTAATCGTCCGCGCCACCGTTTAGCCCCTCAATTCGCTCCTTTGGCTCGTTTCTTGCTGTCATCACGATAATCGGCGTGTCCACCCCTGCCCGCCTCAGCTTGGGGATAAAAGTCAGACCTTCTCCATCCGGCAAACGACGATCGAGAAGGATCGCATCATAGGTGTTCTGTCGAGTGAGTTCACACGCGTCGGCCAGCAGCATGGCATGGTCGATGACCACTCCCTGTTTGCTTAGGGCAGCGCTCAGGGCCTCAGCCAGTTCCTTCTCATCTTCGATCAACAACAGTCTCATGGTCGACGCCCTCGTTTGCAGCATTCTTCTCTCCTGCCAACGTTGCCGCAGGATTACGGAGAGCTCGTATCGAGCCGGTAATGCTGCTGCAATTGTCGACATCTATCCACGGCAACACCAGTCGCTCGATGTGCGACGAGGCCGCCTGCATGCGGCCATGTTGAGTTCGACCGAGAAGGAGATTCGTGATGACGCCGATTTGGACGCGCAAGATCGCCATAGCAGGAATGCTGCTTGGCGGCTGCGCTCTTGTTTTCATCTATCTCGATCCGGTCCGGGGCACGGTCGATGCGAACGAACGCGTCAAGAATGTCGTGGCGTCCGTATCCGCACTACAGTCAGACAGACCGTTGGAACTGACGCATACAGAAGTGACCAAGGTCGCGCGGGTTTCGATGACCGAGCGCCTGCGCGTCAGCGGCGAGCTTCAGCCGATCAATCGCCTGGTGATGCGGGCGCAGACCGAAGGCAAGGTCCTCAACCTCGCCGTTCGTGAGGGCGAGCGGGTGAAAGCTGGCGACGTCATTCTCAGCTTCGACGCGCACGATCTTCGGTCGACGCTGCTACAGCGCCAGAGCGACCGCGATGCCGCCAGAGCAGAACTTACGCATGCTATGCAGGCCCTGAGCCGGGCCGAACAGCTTGCTGCCAAAAACGCCACATCCGTAGAGCAACTGGAAAAGGCCAGAAGGGACGTCGCCGCCAACACATCCAAGGTGCAGAGCCTTTCGGCACAGGTCGATATCGCCCGTGTCGCGCTGCGCGATGCTGAGGTTACCGCCCCCTTCGACGGCATTGTTGCGAGCCGCGCAGTCGAGGCGGGCTCGCAGGTGAGCGCAGATGCCGAACTGCTGACCATCGTCGATACCGGCATTCTGGAAGCGAAGGTTCTGGTTTCCACCCGCGACATCTTGCGCGTGGCGGCAGGCCAGACCGCCGAACTTAAAGTAGACGGCATGGATGGCCGGCCGATTGAAGGCAGGGTCTCCCGGATCATTCCGGTCGCCGACAGCGGCACGCGCTTTGTGCCTGTCTATCTGCAGCTTTCCAATCGCGACGGACGGCTCTGGGGCGGAATGTTCGCCACTGGTTCAATCCTCGTTCGGGAGAAAGCAGATGCGCTCGTGGTTCCTGCTATTTCTCTGCGGAAGGACGAGACCGGTGACTATGTGCTTAGACTCCACAACGGCCATCTTCAACGCCAGCCCGTGACCGTCAGACAGGCTTGGAACGGCAACAGCTTGATCGAGATTGCGGATGGCCTGAAGGACGGCGATACGATCGTGACCGCTCCCCTGCCCGAGTTGCAGCCCAATGTTGCCGTGACCCTCGACAAGGCCGGCTGAGATGTTCCTGACCCGCATTTCCGTCAACCATCCCGTCTTCACCACCATGATGATGGTGTTCCTGCTGGTGGTAGGCATCTTCTCTTTCCAGCGGCTTGGGCTGGACCAGTATCCTGATGTCGACGTTCCGATCGTCGTGGTGATGACGACCTACTCGGGCGCCACACCCGAAACTGTCGAGACAGAGGTGACCCGCCCGATTGAGGACGCCCTGAACTCAATCGGCGGACTGGATGAGATCACATCGACGTCCTATGAAGGACGCTCAGTTGTAACGGCGAAGTTCAAGCTGGAGGTTCAGGGGGCTACTGCGGCACAGGACGTCCGCGACAAGGTCGCCGCAATTGAGGCTGACTTTCCTGACGACGTCGACAAGCCCATCGTGTCGCGCTTCAATCCGTCGGATCAGCCCATATTGTCGATCGCCATCAGCTCGACATCGCTGGACGTCCCTGCCCTGACAACCATCGCCGATCAGCGTGTCGTGCGGCAATTGACGACGATCTCCGGCGTGGGTCAAGTCACGCTGATCGGGGGCCAGAAGCGGCAGATCGACGTTTCCATCGACGACACGCGGATGCGCGCGCTGAGCGTCGGCATCAATGAGGTGATCGACGTTCTGCGCAACGGCAACCGCAACAGTCCAGCAGGTAGCCTGATCAGCACGTTCTCCGAACGCACGATCCAGGTGCAGGGCCGGATCGAGCAGCCTGAAGACCTGCTCGATATGATCGTCGCACGTCGTGGTGCGGGGCCGATCTACTTGCGTGATGTCGCGACGGTCTCGGACGGCGCGGCCGCCGGCGAGAGCCGGGCGCTCTATGACGGTGAAACGGCGCTCGCCATCGATGTCGTCAAGGTCCAGGACGCCAATACCGTGCAGGTGGTGGATGACGTTCGGGAACGTCTCGATCAGCTCAACACGGAACTCGCGTCCCAGAACGTACAGTTGCGTGTCGTCACCGATGCCTCGACAGCCATTCAGGAATCCGTAAGCCAGGTGCAGACGGCGCTGATCGAGGGTGCAGCACTCGCGATTGCGATCGTCTTCCTGTTTCTCAACTCCTGGCGCAGCACCGTCATCACCGGCCTGACGCTTCCGATTGCCATGCTCGGAACCCTGGCGGTCATTGGCTTGCTCGGCTTCACGCTCAACACAATGAGCCTGCTGGCGCTGACTCTGTCGATCGGCATCCTCGTGGACGACGCCATCGTCGTGCGCGAGAACATCACGCGGCATCTTCATATGGGCAAGTCGCACCTTCGCGCGGCGCCGGACGGCACCAATGAAATCGGCCTTGCCGTGATCGCCACGACGCTGACGATCGTTGCAGTCTTCCTGCCGGTCGCCTTCATGGACGGCATTGTCGGCCGCTTCTTCCACGAATTCGGCGTCACGGTTTCTGCCGCAGTCCTCATTTCACTCTTCGTCGCCTTCACCCTAGATCCGATGTTGTCCAGCGTCTGGTATGATCCCGATTCGCATCCGAATGCGAAACGCGGAGCCATTGGGCGCCTGATCGCACGCTTCGATCACGGCTTCGAATGGCTGGCCAATCAGTACCGCCATGTCATCGGCTGGACACTGCGCCACCGTTTCGTGACGCTTCTTGCAACCGTCGGCATCTTCATCGGCAGCCTGTTCATGGTGCCCCTGGTCGGCGCGGAGTTCGCGCCTGGCGCCGACGAGGGCCGCTTCCAGATCAACGTGACGGCGCCTGTCGGCTCCTCCCTCGACTACACCGCGACGAAAGTCCGCCAGGTCGAAAATGCGCTTAGGGAATTCCCCGAGGTCGAGACGATCTATTCGACCATCAATACGGGTGGGATGGTCGGCAAGCACCGCGCCGCCGTGCTGGTGCGCCTGGTGGCTCTCGAGCAGCGTAAGCGAACCCCGCTCACGCTGGCAAACCCGATCCGCGAGCGGTTGTCCGTCATTCCGGGCATCGAGATTGCCATTGTGCAGGAAGGGCTTGGCGGCGGCGACAGCCCGATCCAGCTCAGCATACTTGGAGATGACCGCGCGATCATCGAGAAGATCGCCTCGGATCTTGACAGCGATATGCGCAGGATCCCGGGCATGGCGGATGTGAATTCGAGCGCCAGGGAAGTGACCTCCATCCTTTCGGTGCGCCTGAAGCGCGAGGTGGCGAGCGATCTTGGCATGACCAGATCCAATCTTGCCGCCTCGCTCTCTCCGCTCGTCGGCGGCGAAGAAGTTTCGAACTGGACCGATGCCACCGGCGAAACCTACGATATTGTCGTGCGCCTGCCGAGCGAGCAGCGCGCTGATCCGGCGATGATCGGTGCGCTTATGCTGACGACCGGGCGAACGGACGAGAACGGGGCCCCAATCCTGGTCCAGGTCGATCAGATCGCCGATCTCAGCCCCGTCCCGGCGGCTTCCGAAATCCGCCGCCTCGACAACCGCCGCGAGGTACTGGTATCCGCCGATGTCTCAGGCCGCACACTTGGCGACGTCACAGCCGAGTTGCAGACGCTGATCGACAGCTTCGATCTGCCCGCCGGCTACCACATCCGTTTCGGCGGGGAATCGAAGAATATGCAAGAGACCATGGGCCATATGGCGGCGGCGCTGGCGATGGCCGTAATCTTCATCTATCTTGTGCTGGCCTCACAGTTCGGCAGCTTTTTGCAGCCGCTTGCGATCATGGCCGCCCTCCCCCTTTCACTCGTCGGTGTCCTGCTCGGCCTCATGGTCGCCGGCAGCACGATCAACATGTTTTCGCTGATCGGCTTCATCATGCTCATGGGCCTCGTTACCAAGAACGGTATCCTGCTGGTCGACTTCGCGAACCGGGAACGGCGGCGCGGGCTTTCGCTCAATGATGCTCTGATCAGCGCTGGAACCATCCGCTTCCGGCCGATCGTCATGACCACGCTTGCCATGATAGTCGGCATGATCCCGCTCGGGATGGCCGTCAGTGGTGGCGGTGCGCAGCGATCCCCGATGGCGCATGCCGTTATCGGTGGGCTGATCAGTTCCACCGTATTGACCCTGATCGTGGTACCCATGATCCTGTCCTACATTGACAGCCTCACACAGCGTCTGGCTCGCTTTCTGCCAAAAGCGCCTGATGAATACGGTGATGGACGCCCAGAAACCAGGATGTAGGTCGCTGCAGTGCGCACCATCCAACCCTGTATTGGGGAGGTACTGGACATGCTTCCGTGCCGTAAACGCCATGCTCCGATCGCTCTATTCAAGCCGACGCCAAAGCCCATTTGGTCAACGGAGCAAGAGGATGCTCAATGGCCCAGCGACGAGAATTGCGAGAACGATGATCGGGTGGAGACAGGAAAGCAGAACACGAAGTATGGCTTTACGACGGCTCATCAAAACGTCACCTGCTGGGAAAAGTCAGGTGACGTTGGACGCCTCACATTGCAGCGGCATTACCGTCTATCTGTTGCAAACTGATATTACGGAGCGGGCGCGACCCTCAGGTTTCTGAAATACCCAATCGTCCCGGATTCCAGCCAGACACCGACACCTCCGCGTTGATCGGGTCCGAATTTCAGGTCATTAACGATAAGAGCCGGTCGCGTCTTGCCATCGAGATAGAGCTCCGCCCTCGCGCCGGAAACCAAAATGCGCATATGAATCCATCGCCCGAGATCAAGCTCGGCGTAGCTCTCATATTTTTCAGGTTCCTCCGCTCTTAGCCTGTCAAATCGCCAATCTGGATAAGCGACATACTGAACGCTGTGATTGCGGCGAACCTGATCGTCTGCGGTGCTGTTCGTCGGCCTGAGATAGATGCTCTCGAACCGTCCTTCTTTATCGATGCGAAACGTGAGACCGATGAAACCGCGAGCATATGCAGGCGCGTCCGGGGCAAGTTCACTCGCTACGTCGACCTCGATCACACCATCTGAGAAGTCTATGGGCAACCATGCCATGAAGTTCCGATCGATTAGCTTCTCAGTTCGCGGATCCTGAACGGCTTTCGACGGCATCGTCATCTTGAAGGCAGGCGCGCCCTCGAAGGAGCTATGCTCTAGAGACACAACCGAGAGCAGAAAGTCCGCAAGCGCCGGATCTGACAAGACGCCTGTTGAACTGCCGTCTGACGCCAAAACGGCCTCGTTCCTCCCATCCATAGGGCCCGATAAAGTCATTTCTCTCTCTCCCTTTTACCAAGCGCAAAATGTCGCAAGCCAAGCTATTCTCCTCCAAGAGAACCAACTCATGCCTGGAGGGCCTGATGGACAGCAGACCGCCATCCATCAGGCAACAATTTTCAGACACGAACCCAGGACGGCGCCACAGTCGGCCCCATTCCGAGGAAGAAACCGAAGTGGATGTTCATCTCTCCGATCGGCTCGAGGAAGCGGCTGTTGCTCAGCGGACCGGCATTGACGGCCTCGAACGACAGCTTTTCAGCCAATTCGCGAACTTGCGCGGTTGCACCTTCATCATCTCCGGCCACAAACACCTGCAGCGTCTTGGCTGCTCGCGCTTCCGGCGAGATCAAGCCTGCAAAGATCGTGTTGAAGGCTTTGACAACATGCGCTCCGCTGGCGAGCTTCTGGATCTCCTCTGCTGCGGACGTTGTGTGACCGAGTAGCAATTCCTTGTAATCCGCGGTGATCGGATTGGAGATGTCGATCAGAACTTTGCCCGTGAGATCACCGGTCTCTGCGAGCACCTGGCCAACGGCCTGATATGGCAGCGCCAACAGGACGATGTCTGCGAGCTTCACCGCGCCAGCGATGCCTCCACCTTCAACATTGGGACCGATGTCTGCGGCGAGCGATGCGGCCTTGGCCGGATCGCGGTGACCAATGACAACGTCGACACCGGAAGCGGCAAATGCCCGGGCAAATCCAGAACCCATATTCCCTGTTCCAATGACTGCAACTTTCATTCTCTGATCCTCTGTTGTGGTTGAAAATTACTTTGACGGTGAAACGAATTAAGATAAATCTCAGAAATATCGCATGACTTGAAACAACGGATTTCAAATGGATCGTTTGACTGGAATGGAAGTGTTCGTCAAATCCGTGGAATGTGGCTCGTTCAGTGCCGCAGCCGACGTCATGCAGATGTCGTCACAGCTTGTCGGCAAGCACGTGCAGAAGCTAGAGCAACACCTTGGCGTGCAACTGCTTCATCGCTCGACGCGACGCCAGAGCCTGACGGATTTCGGTCAGATCTTCTACGAGCGTGCGAAAATCATTCTGGCCGAGGTCGAGACGGCGGAAAGCATGGCGGAAGAAACCCGCGCAGTTCCGGCAGGACGCCTGCGCGTCAACGCCCCTGTGAGCTTCGGCATGCGCACCCTTTCCCCGGTCTTGCCCAAGTTCATGAAGCTGTATCCCGAAGTTGCGGTCGAACTAACACTGGCCAATCGCGCAGTGGATCTGATCGACGAGGGATATGATGCCGTATTTCGGGTCGGAGAGCTTTCGGACAGCGGATTGATTGCTCGACGGCTTTCCCCTTATCGGCTCGCTCTGTGCGCATCGCCCGAATACCTCGCGAAGGCACCACCCTTGTCGTCGCCGCAAGATCTGACACGTCACGAATGTCTTGGGTTTTCCCATACGGAACTGCGCACCCACTGGACGTTTAATGGCCCAGATGGACGTCACGTCATTCCCGTCACGAGCCGGCTTGTAGCCGATCATGGGGAGCCTTTGCTTTGTGCTGCCCTCGCAGGCCTCGGGATCATGTTGCAGCCTCTAGAACTGGTGCGTGACTACCTTGACGATGGTCAACTCGTGGAGCTTTTGCCAGCCTACACGGTCCCGATGCGGCCTTTGCACGTCCTCTACGCGCCAGACCGACGGTTGACGCCGAAACTGAGAAGCTTCCTGGACTTCGTCGTCGCAAATTTTGGGGCCAGCGCATTCGAGGACTGAGGGCGCGGGCGACCAATCGATTTTGGAAAGGTGATTGTCTTGGACCGACTTGAATGTGACCGCATGTTTGCCGCAGTCATCGATACAGGTAGCTTCGCGGCGGCGGCCAAGCGTCTTGGAACGAGTACCGGTCAGGCGTCGAAGCTCGTGTCGCGGCTTGAAAAGGAACTTGGTGTCCAGCTTATCATGCGGACAACACGGGCATTGGGACTTTCGGAGGTCGGCCGTGCCTACTATGAACGCATAAAAGGGATTATCGAGGAGTTCGATGCCCTTGATGCATCGGTACGCAACGCCTCAGGAGCGCCATCGGGCAGGTTGCGGATTACAGCGCCCGTGACCTTCGGCACGACCCAACTGGCTCCTGTGCTGATCTCCTTCGCTGCAGCCTTTCCCGATATCCAGCTGGACGTCAGCTTCTCCGACCGCCTCATCAACCTCGTTGACGAGGGGTTTGATGCGGCGATCCGGATTGGCCAGCCCGCCGATAGCAGCCTCATTGCCAAAAAGCTCTGCGCTGTCCGAATTGTGCTCGTGGCCTCACCCGCCTATCTCGAAATTCGACAATCACCGGCCACCCCGAGTGAGCTTGCTGATCACCACTGCATTGTCGACACCAATTTCAATGATCCCCTTTCATGGCGCTTTAAAAGCGGTGATCGGCACCAAACCATTGCTGCCGAAGTGCGAAGCCGGCTGCATTTCTCGAATGCCGAAGCCTGTCTGGCAGCGGCCGACGCCGGTCTGGGTATCGCCCGTGTTCCCAGCTTCGTTGCCGGCACCAGTCTTCGGGCCGGATCGGTTCGAACCGTTCTCAGCCAATTTGAAGACGAGCCGCGAGGTCTCTACGCCGTCTATCCACCGGCGCGTCATCTTGCTTTGAAAGTGCGCGTCCTCGTCGATTTTCTGGCGGACGCGTTTCGCGGTCAGCCCGCATGGGACAACGGATGGACATAATTGATTCCAATGTGGAAGTAATATCCCTCCCGCAGACGGGATAATCATCGATCTGGAATTGGGCCATATTCCATCTCAGGAATTCACCCAATGAGAAGAGAACGATCATGATTGATACCCGCACTGCTCCATATGCCGCCCTCACATTGCGCGTCGTACTCGGCCTGCTTTTCCTCGCTCATGCCGGCCTGAAAATTTTCGTATTCACCCCGGCGGGCACTGCCGGCTTTTTTGAATCTCTCGGTCTTCCCGGCTGGCTGGCTTACGTTACCATCCTGTGGGAACTGGCAGGTGCCATCGCTCTCATCCTCGGCATCTGGCCGCGCCTGGCTGCCATCGCAATGATCCCCGTTCTGCTCGGCTCAATCTTCACCGTTCACGGCGCAGCAGGCTTCTTCTTCAACAATCCGAACGGTGGCTGGGAATTCCCGGCTTTCTGGATCATCGGCCTTATCGTGCTGGCACTGACCGGCGATGGCGCGAAGGCACTACGCCCCACGCCTATCCGCAAGTAAAAACTCAGCGACGACTGCGAACGGAGAAAGCCATGAGCACGACATCGAGCCTGAAGACCGGCATCGGCAAAGTAACCTTGACGGTCAACGACCTTGATCGCGTCAGCGACTTCTACCAGGAGGCCGTGGGCCTCCATCTCCTTCGCAGCGACGCGGCCACCGCAGAACTCGGCGTTGAAGGGAAAACGCTTCTGGAATTGCGGCGCGATCCCGCAGCACGCCGGCGTTCTCCCCGCGAGGCAGGCCTGTTTCACACCGCCTTTCTGCTTCCTTCCCGTTCCGACCTCGGCCGCTGGATCCAACATGCGATGAAAACGCGCCCGCCGGTGGTGGGCGCATCCGATCACGCGGTGAGCGAAGCCCTCTACCTTTCCGATCCCGAAGGCAACGGCGTCGAGATCTACGTGGATCGGCCGGTTCTGTCATGGCAATGGAAGGACGGACTGGTCCATATGCCCAGCGACCCGCTTGATCTCGATGCTGTGGTCGCAGCCAGCGGCAGCGGCGATTGGAAGGGTTTTCCCGAAGGCTCGACGGTCGGCCATGTGCATCTGCAGGTCGGCGCCATTCCCACTGCTGAAGCATTCTATGCCAAGGTTCTCGGCTTTGCCGTCACCTCGCGCTACCCCGGCGGAACCTTTTACGCCGCCGACGGCTACCACCATCATATCGCAACCAATATCTGGAACAGCCGCGGCGCCGGTGTGCGCAGTTACCCCAGCACGGGTCTTGCCAATATCGAGATCATCGCAACTCCCGAATTTCTGACATCCGTCCACGGGAAGGCCACAGAAGCCGGAACAGCCGATACGACTCAAGGTCTGACCTTGAATGACCCATGGGGCACCGAGATCAGCATCGTATCATCGGTCAAACAGGACACCCAGGAGTAGACAATGCTTGTAGAAGGCAAATGGACCGCCGACTGGCACCCGGTGCAGGCAAGCGACGCCAAGGGCGGCTTCGTCAGGCAGATATCCGGTTTCCGTAACTGGATCACGCCTGACGGTAGCGCCGGGCCGACCGGCGAAGATGGCTTCAAGGCAGAGGACGGCCGTTACCACCTGTATGTCGCGCTGATCTGCCCCTGGGCGTCGCGCACCCTGATCGGCCGCGCCCTGAAGAAGCTCGATGGTGCCATCTCGGTTTCCGTCGTGGAACCGGCATTGTCCGACCAGGGCTGGCGCTTCGGCGACTACCCGGGCTCCGACTTCGACACGCTCAACGGTGCAACCTACATGCACGAGATCTATACGCGAGCCGATCCGGTCTACACAGGCCGGGCAACCGTGCCTGTCTTGTGGGACAAGAAACGCGGCACCATCGTCAACAACGAGTCCGCCGACATATTGCGAATGCTCAATTCGGGTTTTGGATCGCTTGCCGACAACAGCATCGACCTCTACCCGGAGGATCTGCGCGCCGATATCGATGCCTTGAACGAGCGGATCTATCCGATGCTCAACAACGGGGTCTATCGGGCCGGTTTTGCGGTTACGCAGACTGCCTATGAAGAAGCCTTTGCCGATGTCTTTTCGATGCTCGACGAATTGGAAACCCGCCTCGACAACCAGGGCCCATACCTGTTCGGCGATCGATTGACGGAAGCTGACGTCCGGTTGTTCGTCACTCTGGTTCGCTTCGATGCCGCCTATCACGGCCTGTTCAAATGCAATCTGCGCCGGCTTGCCGACTACGCTCGCCTCAGCCGCTACGTGGAGACCATCATCGCAATCCCCGGCATTCGCGCCACGGTCAATATCGACCATATCAAGCGTGGCTATTATTCGATCAAGGCACTCAATCCGAACGGCATCGTGCCAGTCGGGCCGCAACTGCCGTTCGAGCAGGCATAAAGGACCAAACCAATGTCGACAGTCGCAGCGAATATTCTGGTCATCATGCTCCATGGCGTTGGCTCCAGCGGCAATGACCTGGCACCGCTTGGCAATACGTGGAAGACTACATTGCCCGGAGCCGTCTTGGTGTCGCCCAATGCCCCCGCCCCTTCCAGCTTTGGTTCGGGTTTCCAGTGGTTCAGCGTCGCAGGCGTCACGGAAGAGAACCGTAGTGCACGGATTGTCGATGCGCGGCCCTCCTTCGACACGGTGATTTCATCGATCATCGCGGAGAACGGATTTGCCGATAAGCTCGACCGTGTCGCTCTCGTCGGTTTCTCGCAGGGCACGATCATGGCGCTGGATGCGGTCGCGTCAGGCCGCTGGCCGGTTGGTGCCGTGGTCGGCTTTTCCGGTCGCCTCGCCTCCCCGCTTCCGCTTCAGCCGGCTTTGGAAACACCCATCCTGCTGGTCCATGGAAGTGCCGATCCGGTCATCCCCGCGACAGAAACCAGCAAGGCCGCAGCCACTCTCCAGGCACTCGGCCTCAAGGTCGAAACACTCTCACTGCCGGGTGTGCCTCACACGATTTCCGCCGAGGGTGCCGCGCGCGCCGGCAGTTTTCTGGCCGAAGCATTTCTGAAATAGGACGGCAGCCAGCATGGAAATTGGTCTTTACACATTTGGCGACCTGCCCGTCGGCACCCGCGGCCCGGAAGCATCGAAACGTCGACTGCTGGAGATCGTGGAAGCGGCGAAGCTTGCCGATCAGGCGGGCCTCTGCGTCTTCGGTATTGGCGAGCACCACCGGCCAGACTACACGATCTCCGTCCCGGTTGCCATCATGGGGGCCATTGCGGCAGTCACCAAGGATATCCGGATCACCACGGCCGTCACGATTCTGTCTTCATCCGACCCTGTGCGTATCTTTGAAGAATTGGCAACGATCGATCTCCTGTCTTCCGGTCGTGCTGAATTGACCGTCGGGCGTGGCGCCTTCATCGAGTCCTTCCCTCTTTTCGGCTACGACCTGAAGGACTACGACGCGCTTTACGAAGAAAAGCTCGACCTCCTCCTAAAAATTTCAGCCAGTGACGCCATCACCTGGCAAGGGCGCTTCCGCCCGGCCCTGAACAATGTCGAAATCGCTCCACGCCCCTATGTGGCCAAACCGCCGATCTGGGTCGGCGCCGGCGGCACGCCTGAGAGCGCGCTACGCGCCGGTCGGGCCGGCGTGCCGCTGAACCTTGCCAATATCGGCGGAGAACCGGCACGGTTTCGACCCTTCATCGATCTCTATCGCCGCAGCTTCCACGAATCCGGTCATGATCCGGCTGGATTGAAGGTTGGGATATCCAGCCATCTGCATGTGCAGAAGAACAGTCAGGCGGCCCTGGACGATTTCTACCCCCACTACGCTCGATACATCGGCCATAATCTGCCGAATGGCGACAACGGCTGGAAGGTGTCTCGGGCAGACTATGAGCGTCTCGCCAGCCCGCACGGCGCGCTTTTCGTTGGCAGCCCGCAGCAGATCATCGACAAGATTCTTTACGAACACGAGATGTTTAGACATGACCGGTTCATGGCTCAGATCGATATCGGCGGCTTGCCATTCGGAAAGGTTGCCGATGCGATCGAATTGCTGGCAACCGAAGTGCTGCCTGTCGTGCGCAAGGCCACGGCCGTATCCTCGATTGCAGTTGCTTGACCTGTTCTGTCAGCGAATGCGTTCCAGCAGAAGCCTGACCGGTCTCAGACCAGTATCACGATCTTTCCCTCGGCCTCGTTGGCTTCCATGCAGCGGTGCGCCTCGACGATGTCGTCCAGTGCGAACACACGACCAATTTTGATCTTGAGATCTCCTTTGGTGATATCGTCAACGAGATCCTGCAGCGGCATCGACATGAAGTCTTCGGGCTCGCCGCTATAGGATGTCAGGGCGACCCGGTTGGGAATGGCATCCATGGGGGCGAATTCCGCGATGCTCCAGGCATTGCCGACAATGCCGGCCATGCAGACCACGCCGCCACGTTCCGCGCATTGCAGCGAGTCTTGAAGGGTTGTCGCGCCTATCAGTTCAAGCACCCGGTCGAATTTGAAGCCGCGGCTCGACAGTTCACCGTTGTCGAGCAGAACCCGATCAGCGCCGAGATTTTCAAGAAGCGCGACCCGCTCCGCTCTTCGCGTTGTTGCCGTGACATGAGCACCCGCACGCCGTGCCAGTGCAATCGCCGCCATTCCGACCGACGTCGTGCCGCCTCGGACGAGCAACCGGTGCCCGGCCACCAGATGCAGAGACGAGAACAGGGCGCCCCATGCCGTCTGAAGCATTTCAGGAAGAGCGCCCAGCGTTTCCCAGCCAAGCGTGGAGGTCATCAGCCGAACCTGGCCCGCAGGAACACAGGTGAATTCGGCATAGCTGCCGTCGAACTGCCGTCCCATTCCCCCCATGACCGTTGCGACGATGTCGCCCTCGGCAAACTCTCCGCCCGGTGCAGCGTCCACGATGCCGACAGCCTCGATACCCAGAATTCGGGGAAAGACGACGCTTGGCGAATGGCCCTGTCGTGTGAAGAGTTCCGACCGATTGAGGCCAAAGGCCTTCACGGCAATCCTGATCTCACCGGGCCTGGGGACGGGTATCGGTCGGATTTCCAGCCGGAGAACCTCTGGTCCTCCCGCTTCATACACAACGGCAGCCTTCATCATGACAACCTCTCCCTCCCCCCGGCATTGGTGCGACCGTCTCACCGATACGAATCCACTGATCACGGCATATCGCCAAGTACTCGCACCATTCCGCGACATGTGCCCGGCAGGTCAAAATCTGCCGGGCACAATCTTCAGCCGATCGGTGGCCACTCAAGCAGCCAACGCAGTATCAGGCGGCGACTGTCGCGCGCGCAAACCCGGCCAGAGGCGCCAAGAAGACAGCACCGAAAGACTGAAGCTTCGCACGCAGGTCCGCCGGCGGTTCGCCGTAAACGTAGAGCGCATGGATTGTGGCAAGCTTCAAGAACCGCTCGGCAAAGGGGCCGAAAGTGTTTTCGACATGCGGCAGGACGCCATCCGTCAGGTATCGTTCGACGATGTGAACGCTGCGCCCGTCCTGCCCGAGCGAATATTCATAGATCAGCGTCTCGGGTTCCTTGTTCGACAGCGCGATAATCTGCGCGATCAGGCCCTTGAACTCTTCGAGAGCCTCAGGCTCCACGGTCATGTGAAAGACGTTGGTAATATAGGTCATCGGTGATGCTCCAAGGTGGAATGTCTGGCCATCGCGAGACACGTCTCGTCAAATCGAGGCGTATCTCTCGAGCGGCAACGCGGCGTCAGGCTTTTTCGGTTTCTTCGCCGAAGATCTTGCCGGCACCCGCCCAGTCCGACGGCGCAACGTCCTCAAAGATGACGTAGATGTAGTTCGGGTCGGTTCCTGTGTTCTTGACGATGCTCTCGGTGATTTCGGCGGCAACCGCCTTCTTCGCCTTTGCATCCTTACCGCTGAACCAGCTTACGCATACGACGGGCATGATAGTC
>NZ_AHZC01000410.1 GCF_000247475.1 Rhizobium sp. PDO1-076
CGATCCAGCTCGCGATAGGTCAATCTCGTGTCGTCGGAAATCACCGCGATCGTGTCCGGTGCGGAAATGGCATGCTGCCTGACAATCTCGGGAATACCGCGCGCCTTGTCGTAGCGGACCTTTCCCGATCCGTTTTCCTTTGGCGTCAAATTTGCACCATTCTTGTCGTGGACGTCACTCATCGGATTCCCCTGCTTTGCCACTGCTTGCGCGACCCATGCGGAACCCCATGCCCGCTTGCATCAGCAAGGCTTTGAAAGCGGCCTTCCCATGGTGCCCAGAATTTCACGGGGCGATAAAATGGAAAGCTGGTCATTGGGTGGAAGTGGCCGACCGATCAGCGCATCGACCTAATCCATTTGGCTAGGCTCCGGCTCAAATCGACACAAAGTTGCGTCACGATTTCTAAACAACCTTGACCGCAACGAGCGGCGTCACGCCAGGGATGTCTTGGATCGAGCTTTAAGAAGGTGCGTCAGTCGATCGAATACGCGCGGACGTGATCGACAAACATATAGGATGGATCGGCCGCCATATTTCTCGTCTCCTCGTCGACCAGCGCGAGGTTGAGCAAGACATACATCGGCTGGCGATGCTGCGGCTGGGTTTCCGTCTTCCAGACCATTCGTCCGTCGAAATACATCCGGATGAACATCGGATCGATCTTTACGCCATAGGTGTGATAGGCAGTCGGATCCGCATCCTTGAAGACATTGATCCGCTTGCCCTTGGAATCCGGCGGTGCGTCACGGTGCCAGACATGCGCAGCCGAAGAATAGCCGCCCGGCTTGTCGCCGTAATATTCCAGCACATCGACTTCCGCCGTTGCCTTGGAACGGTCGAGACCGATCAACCAGAAGGCCGGCCAGACACCTGGGCCCGTCGGTAGCCGGGCTCGCATTTCGAAATACCCATACTGCTGGGCAAAACCATTACCCTTCGGATCCACCGAGGCCAGTAGCCCTGATCGCCATTTGTCGGCCTTGTCGCGGCTGGCCTCGATGCGCAGGACGCCTTGCTCGATGGTAAAGGGAAAGCCCTCCATCGGGGCAGAAAACCGCGCACCACCAAAATCGCCCGACCAGGGCGTGTGGGCGATCCACCGCGTGCCAGGGCCCCATTCGGACACCTCGAGCGTGTCGAACTCTTCCGCAAATGTCAGCGACAATGCCGCGGGATCGACGGCATCACCGGTATCGCCTCCGACACCTGGATCGCTCCTTGCCGGCTCAACCAACAGGGAAAACAAAAAGAGCGCAACACAAGACTTGACGAAATACGCATCAAGGATTGTGTTTTCGCGTCTGCGGACGGGCCGGTGAACAAAACTGGACATATCAATTGAATAGCCGTGTCACACCTGAAAAATGAGAGCCGAATTTGGCGCGCCAGCTACCCAATTAGGCTTAGGCAAGGCGTAAATACAGCAGAACCGGCCCTATGATATTTTCCCAAAGTGGCTGAGCAGCGGCTGTTTGGCATAGAGAAATCCGCGCACAGCATGACGAAAATGCAGATCGATGTGAGATGGCTGGATTTTCAGAAAAAACACCGATACAATCTGTACGCGAATTTGTGAAGCGGGAAGCGGAGCGAAATGAGCCTTGAACTGATGGGACTGGTCACAGCGCTTGCCGGACTGTTCATCCTGGCAGCTCCGGTGGCATGGGCCTTTCCATTTATGGTCTTCTCAACGCTGTTCGGTGCGGCGGCTGCCATCAGCCTTCCCATGCTGGGCGGCGCATCGATACTTGTGCCCAATCTTCTGCTGGTCTTCTTCACGTTGCGGGTCTTCATGGCCACAGGGGAAGGTTACATGATGGCGGCGCTGCGGCCACAAAGTCCAGGCTTCTGGCTTCTGATCCTGACCTTACTCGGAATTTTCAGCGCGATCTATTTCCCCCGCGTGTTCGAGGGGGTGACCGAAACGATGAAGGTCGAACGGGTCACAAGCTCGAGGAACGTGATTGCCCTGTCACCGCTGCGGTTTTCGGCAAGCAACATTACCCAGGCCGTCTATGCACTTGGTGGGTTGATTACATTTGCCGTCAGCTATGCCTATTTTCGCCATCTCGGAAAGCCGGCCTATCTGGTTACCGCGATCATCATCGTTGCGACCGCCGATATCGGTTTTGCGATTGCCGACGTGGTCACCTATTTCACTGGCACCGAATATCTGCTCAGCTTTGTTCGAACCGCCAATTATGCGCTTCTGACCGCGGCTGAAAAAGGCGGCCTGAAGCGGATCTCCGGCACATTCGCCGAAGCCTCGGCATTTTCAGAATACACGCTCGTTTTGTTTGCCATCATCACCAGCCTATGGCTCGATCGGGTCCGCTCCTGGGCAACCGGTATCCTGACGGCGCTCCTGCTTCTGTCGCTGCTTCTGTCGACATCCGCAACCGCCCTTGTCGGCCTTGCCATCGTGATCCCTTTTCTGTGGATCCGATCCTGGATCAGTTCGGCCTCTCCATTTACCAGCGGCCGCCCCGTGTTTCTCGCCGGTTGCCTGCTGGTAATTCCCGTAGCGCTGGTGTCGATATTCATCCTGTTTCCAAGCGTTGGCGACCAGGTCAATGAATTTCTCGATATGATGTTGTTGTCAAAGGCCGACAGCCAATCGGGCAAGGAGCGTTTTCTCTGGAATGCCATGGCTTATGAAGCCTTTGTCAATACTTTCGGCATCGGGGCTGGCCTCGGCAGCGCGCGCGCTTCCAGCTTCATTCTTGTCCTGCTCTCGAATGTCGGCCTGCCGGGTTTCATTCTTTTCGTTGTCTTCACCGCCTCCATCTTGTCTGCGCGACAGCCGGCACCGAGTGAAAATGGAGCCTATATCGCGAACGCGGCCATGCGCGCCGGAAAATGCGGATTGATTGCCCTCCTGATCGGCGCCTGTACCTCCGGCACAGTGTATGACCTCGGTTTGCTGTTCTATCTGATTGCCGGCAGCATCGCCGCCATCAGCCTAGGCCGGGCGCCGATCCACGTACCCAAGGTCGTCCATCGTGATGTCCGACAGCCGATCGATATCGCGGAGCCATCATGAGGGTCGTCGTTTTCAATGTGAAATACAGCGAGAACCTCGGAGACGGGCTGCTGGCACAATGCCTGGAGACGGCCTTGTCGGATTATCCCGACATGCAGGTGGAAACCATCGATCTTGCCGGACGCACGGGTTTCGGCACAACACATTCCCGCCGCCAGCTTGCTATCCACGCCCTGCATGTACTGCCGGCTTTCGCAAGACGGCTGGCGGTCAAGGCCATGCTGCGATCCAAGCTGGAAAAGCTGGCAAAGGATTGGTCGATCAAGATTGACAATGCCGACGCTGTGGTCGTGGGCGGCGGCAACCTGTTTCAGGATGACGACCTCAACTTTCCGCTCAAGATTGGCACACTGCTCGATTGCATCCGCAAAAGCGGCAAGCCTGTAGCGATCTATGCCGTAGGCGTCAGTGGACACTGGTCGACGGAAGCCTGCAAGCTTTTCGGCAGGCTTGGCGCGGCCCGCGTGGTCCATCTTTCGGTTCGTGACGACCTGGCGCTTCGACACTGGAAGCAGCATTTTCCATCAGGAGGATCGCCTATCGTCCTGCCAGATCCGGGCCTGTTGACCTGCAGCTTGCCGCATGCGGCACGTGGCGGTGGGAGCAGCAGAGTATCCGCTATGGCCGGTATCTGCGTCACGGATCCCGTCATCCTTCAACGGCATTCCGGTGGGCCCGCGTCCGATATTGCGCTCAAAACCGTCGACGAATACCGGGCTCTGATACGGCAATTGATCGCGGATGGTTATCGCATCCGGCTTTTCTGCAATGGAGCCAGAGAAGATCAGGCGTTTGCGGAACGGTTGCTGAAAGAGAAGACGATGCAGGCCTACAAAGCCAGCAACTGGCTCAGCCTGGCTGTGCGCCCCGAAAGGCCCGAGGAACTCATCGATATTCTCCGATCGGTCTCAGTCGTGCTGGCGCACCGGCTGCACGCCTGTATTGCCGCCTACTCGCTGGCTATCCCCCATGTGGGATTGGGTTGGGATCCCAAAGTCGCGAGCTTTTTCACGGCCGTCGGACGCGATGCCTTTTTTGCCGCCGGCCCTTCGGCGACGCCCGCGCAAATAGCATCGCTGATCAAAACGGCGGAAGACGACAGTGTCGGCGATCTCCGCCGTGAGGCGACCTTGGCGGCCGCGGCCGCCGGTATCGAGACGTTGTATGCGGCCCTGAGTTTCATACCCCCACCGACAAGCAGAACAAAACTGCTTGTCGACAGTTCAGGTTAACCTCGATGGGTAACCAAGATGACAGTTCACTACCGAAAGTGATTATGATGGCCAAGTATTTTGTGGTAAAAATTCCATTAGTCCTTGGGGGTCTTGGACGGGTGGGCTAATAAATGGGGCTAGAACATCATTTAGACAGCAGACCAGCACTCAGCTTCGACTATCAAAAAGATAGCCCGAAGCTGACAGGCGCCGTATTGCGCACTTACGCTGCGGGAACAACGATCTTCGATCCCGAATGCGAAGTGTCCCGAATTCTGTTTATTAACAGCGGCTGGGTCGTCTCCAGTAAGACCATGGCGAACGGTACCCGCATCGTCACGGACTTTTCTTTGCATGGAGATGTCCTGTCGTCGGCATCTGCCTCGATCGCCCAGGAGACCGTGCAAACCATCTCCAACGTCAAATGCTACGAGTTTGTCGGGCATCTGTCCGCCAAGGCTGGCGAGGCTTCGACACAACTGCCCCTGATCATGACCATCGAGATGATGAAGCGACACGCCCGCATCGTCGAGCGCCTTGCAAGCATTGGCCGCCGTGATGCCTTCGGCAGAACGGGTCATCTGCTGCTGGAGCTCGCAGTTCGTGCGGGCGCTGCATCGCGTCCCGATCTCGACGGATTCGAGTGCCCGCTCAAGCAATCTGAAATCGGCGATGCGCTCGGCCTGTCCACTGTCCATATAAACCGCGTTCTCAAAGAAATGAGACTGGCGGGCCTGCTTTCGTTCCGTAACGGAATCGTTGAATTCCTCAATCGTCGCAAGCTGATAGAAATCGTTGACTTCGACTCCAGCTACCTGACCGGTCACATCTCTGAAAATGTTCCATCACAAAGATGATGGAACAATAATAACAAGAACAGAGCAGTACCAAAACTCTCATCGCACTTTAATTGGTAAAGTTAACCACGTCACTCACAATATTGCGGCCATTTTTGGTCGAAATACGACTTTTGACGTACAGACTTAACTTAGGTTAATGCAATGCTAATAAAACTGTGAAAAAATCACCTGTATAAATTGACAGTAACCGTCAAAGCAGATCGTCGTTACTCGACCGGGTAACGAAGGGGATTCTTTTGCGCCGCAGCAACGGCAAAGCCAAACGAATTGAGGGGTTTAAAATGAGTGCATATGCGTCGACCTCACACAATATCGATACAGTATCGAAGGCCGATATAGATTTCATCAGCTCGCTTGCCACCAGCCCGACGCTGGATGCCAAGACCGATGAATACGTTCTAATCCTTGACAGCCGTGTGCTCGATCGCGAGTGCCTCTCCCGCAGCCTTTCGACCTATGACCCCGCAATGCGGATCGTGACGTCGGGATCGATCGAGGATTGGCGCAAGCGGCAAATGCAGAGCGAGCCATCCGCTGTCCTTCTAGTGGTGGCCGGAGGCAAAACCAACGAGCCCAGCGCCAGCGACAAGATCGAACGTGCGGCCGCAGCCTTCAAGCTCAGCCCGGTGATTGTCATCGCAGAATCGGATGACCTTGGAGATATCCTCAAGGCGATCGATTGCGGGGCACGCGGTTATATTCCGACGAGCGTTAACATCAGCGTGGCCGCAGAAGCGATCTCGCTGGCCCGCGCCGGCGGCGTGTTCATTCCCGTCAGCAGCCTGCTTGCCAATCGGGAAGCCCTGAACTCGGTGGTCAAGGGTTCAAGCTATCTCAACGAGAGCTTCACCCCGCGTGAAATCGAGGTTGCTGAAGCCTTGAGGCGTGGCAAAGCCAACAAGATCATCGCCTATGAGATGAACCTTTGCGAAAGCACGGTAAAGGTTCATATCCGTAACATCATGAAAAAACTGAACGTTACCAACCGCACCCAGGTTGCTTTCAAGCTGAAGTAAACCTGCAGCGACAATCCGCGTTTTACTGCATTTGGTGAACCATTAAGACGAAAGCTGGGCTAGTGCAGCGGCACATGCCCAGCTTCATCAAACAGCGATGACATGGATGCGCCGAAAGTGGTGGGTTCGACCAAGGAAACGCGCCTTGCAATCTCCTGGTCGATCACTTTTTTCATGCCTGACTTGAAGTTCAGAACGCTGAACTGCGAAGCGTGCATCTGAATGGCCTCCGGCCGGAACCGATGCTCCATAGCCTCGAAGATCTCGACCGCATCAATCAGCGATTCAACGGACTGTTCCTTGAACAGTATGCCGGTGTGACCGTGAACCACGGTATCCATGGCGCCGCCGCGACCATAGGCGATCACAGGCCTGCCGCTTGCCATGGCTTCGACCGGCACAATGCCGAAATCCTCTTCACCTGGAAAAATCAAGGCGCGGCAACGGGCCAGATGCGACCGGAGATCCGCGAACGAAGCCTGGCCGACGAAGCGGATGGTTGGTCCCGCCTCGCGCTTCAGCGCCTCGATCTCCCGATCATCTCCCCCGCCCAGAACCACCAGATCGCGCTTCATGTTGGTGAATGCACGGACGGCAAGATCGATCCGCTTGTAGGGGACGATCTGCCCGGCGCAGAGGTAAAAATCACCCAGTTCGGTGCTGGGTGCAAATTCGTCGACAGCGACGGGCGGATAAACGACGACGGAAGAACGCCGGTAATATTTTCCAATGCGATTTGCGACATGGTGCGAGTTGGCAACGAAACGATCGACCCGGAGGCTGGAATTCGCGTCCCATGTCCGCAGGACCGGCGCCAGCAGCGGCATCATGATTCGTGCAGCCAGACCCGCATTGCCACGATAGAAATGGTAATGATCCCACAGATAGCGCATCGGCGAATGGCAGTAGCAAACATGCACCGCATGTGGCGGGGGGATAATCCCTTTTGCAGGCCCGGATTCGCTGGAGATGATCAGATCGTAGTCCCGCAGATCAAAGCTCTCCAGAGCAAACGGCATCAGTGGCAGTAGCGACTGATAGTGTTTTTTTGCGCCGGGAATGCGCTGCAGAAACGATGTGAAGATCCGATGGCGCCGGATTTTCTCGGACAGCTTGTCGCGATCGCATACCAGCGTGAATATGTCCGCGTCCGGGTACATATCGCACAAGGCCTCGATCACTTTTTCCCCGCCGCGCATCGATACGAGCCAATAGTGAATGATCGCCACCCGCATGGGCTGTTCCCTTCCTCGACTTTGGCGCGACGCTACGCGCTCGCCATGCCGCCCGCCCAGAACCCACTTAGGTCTGCCGACCTGATCAAAGGGACGGATCCGAAAGCGAAGAAACCAAACTCATAGCCAAACGAAGCACACACACCCTACCCGGCGGAGCCCGATCTCATCCAATCGGGGTGGGGGCTTAGTCTCTCCTACCAAAAGTGACTAGTCACGAACCGACGGCAAGAGAATTTACTCAGCGCGTATCGACGCGATGATGGAGCGATACGGTACCGCCATGTCTGTCGGCGTCCATCAGGATCCGGCCGGCTGCGGCGCCACCCCTCAAGAGGCTGCGCCATGCCATATCGCAATTCAGGGCCAAGTACCGATCCAGCACCACAACGGCTGGCAGCGTCTCGGCGCCGGCCGCTCACGCGCTTTGCCCTCGCAGCCTTGCTCGCCCTGCCCGCAATGGCCGTGCTTCCTGCCATGTCCAGCACTGCAATCGCGGAAGAGCGCCTGCGGCCGCAGACCCGCATCAAGGTGACGATCGTAGAATGGGTCGCCTCCACAGGCGAATACAAGGAATGGACAGCGCTCAACGGCGAATATTCGGTATCGCCAGCCGGAACCGTCGCTGTGCCCCTGCTTGGCGAGTTTCCGGTCGGCGACGACACGCCAAGCACCGTGGCACTCAGGATCGGGGAGCTGCTGAAAAACAAGACCGGGCTCTCCGCACCGCCGGTGGCAACCGTCGAAGTCGTTCGGTATCCGATGTTCTACGTCTCCGGCGTGGTGGCAAAACCAGGTGAGCTGGAATACCGACCGGGACTGACGATTACCCAGGCTGTCGCCATGGCCGGCGGACGTGAGCGGCGGGCAAATCCCAACGGATCCTGGGATCTTGAACAGGTCAAATATGCCGGAGAACTCAACCGATACGACCTGGCACTCAAGCAGTTGATGGCAAAACGCGCACGACTGGAAGCCGAGCTCAAGGATAGCACGAAGGTCGAGTTCCCCGCCGAACTCGTCAATGCTCGCGATGGCAGCGCCGGCAGGCTCGTCATGGACAGCGAAGGCGCCTTGTTTGTTGCCCGTGCGGAAGCGTTGAAGCGCCAGCTTGCGTCCCTGAGCGAACTCCAGACCCTGCTGCAGAATGAAATCAGCGTTCTGGACGAAAAGACCGCGGTTCAGGATCGACAAATCAAGATCGCCCAGGATGAGTTGGCGAGCATTGCTTCGCTCGTCGATTCCGGGACATTGGCAAAATCGCGTGAGACCGCACTTGAGCGGGTCGTCGCTGATCTGAGCAGCAACAAGCTCGATCTGGTGATCGCTGCGATGCGCGCAAAGCAGAAGCTGAGCGAAACGCAAAGGGATGCCATCACCTTGAGGGGCCAGCGGCGAACCGAAGCCGGGCGCGACCTGCAAGAAGTGCTTGCCGAACTCGAAGATACCAAGCTGAAGCGCAACACGGTGATCGATCTTCTCCAGGCGACCGGCGCCTCTGTGTCGCGCGACGCGGCAATGTCAGCCGGAGATCTGCAGCCGCTGGAATACTGGGTCACCCGCCTCGGCGGCTCGGGCGTGGCGGTCAAGCTCCCGCAAACGGCCAGTCTGGCTCCGGGCGATGTGCTCGATGTGCGCTACGACATCTCGTCAAGCATGACGGTTGCGCAGCAGACGGTCCCTGTAGCGGGGCCATCCCAATAGCCATGAACGCAATCGCTGAGGAAAAACAGGGAGAAACCCATGGGGCTCCATGAGTTCGGAACGATCGAGACCTACCCTCCGATCGAGAGAAGGGAAGATCTGCGGAAAGAATACCTGTCCTTCCGAGATATTTTCAACTTCTTGAAGAAGAATATCCCGATCATCGCGCTGTCAACTATTGCCGGTGTTGTTCTGGGTATTCTTTACACCCTCAACACACCGTCCAGTTACGAAGCAACCGCGCGCCTGGTCATCGACCCTGAGCAGGGCCGGATCGTCTCCCAGGATGCGACGACCGGTACCGTCATCATCGAGGCGGCGGAAATTGCCAGCCAGGTCGAAATCGTCAAATCGGAAGCGATCGCCGAAGACGTCATCCGCAAACTTGGTCTGATGACGGACCCCGAAATCGTCAACAACCGCTCGTGGCAGTCAGCCCTGCGCGGCCTCATCATATCGGCAATCGAGACGGTTGCCGGCTCGGAAGACAAAGAGCAAGGTCCACCGACCGACGAGGAACGGATGAGACGGACCATGGACGGGTTCCTGTCGCGGGTCTCCGTCCGCCGTGTCGGCCAGTCCTATGTGCTGGAGATCGGATACCGTTCCGGCGATCCGGAAAAAGCGGCAAGAACGGCCAATGCCCTGGCCGGAGCCTATATTCGGAACGGCATGAATGATCGCGCCGCCGCCGCCAAGCAGGGTGCCCAGTGGCTCGAAGGTCGATTGATCGATGTCGGTCGCAAGGCCCGCGAGGCTGCCCTCGCTGCAGAAGAATATCGCAACGAACACGACATCACGGCGATGGCAAACGCCACTTCGCTTGATCAGCAGCAATTGGCCGAAGTCAGCAGCCAGATGCTGGCCGCCAGGGCTGCAACCGCCGACGCCTCGGCCAAGCTGACCACTTTGAGCAAGTTGATCGAGAGCAATTCCACTGATGCGAACCTGCCCGAGATCGCCAATAATCCGCAGATCCAGAAACTGCGCGACGACATGCGCCTTGCCCAGACCCGCATGGAAAGCCTCAAGGACCGTTACAGCACCGGCAATCCGGCAATTTCAGCCGCCGAAGCCGACATAACGCGCATACAGGCGGCCATCGGCGCCGAGCTTCGCCAGGTCGAAGGCCTCTATCGCTCGAATCTCGAGATTGCGCAGACAAGAGAAGCCTTGGCCGTACAGCAGTTCTCCGCCGCCAACAGCCAGGGCGCTGACAAGAATATCGCGCGCGTCGAGCTGGCGGAGATCGAAAGCCGGGCAAACACCTATCGACGCCTCTACGAGAGCATCCTGCAGCAGTTCGTCGGTGCCTTCCAGACCCAGTCATTTCCACTCGGCAAGGCCCGCATTGTCGCCGCCGCTACAGAACCTTTCGGTCGGGACTGGCCGAAGCCGTCGGTGATCCTGCCATTTTCGATGATGCTGGGGCTTTCGTTCGGATTGCTCGCGGCTGTGTTGCGCAGCGGGCTGGACCGCAGAGCCGGAACGAGTGAGCGCCTGCAACGCGAACTTGGCATCGCCTCCCTTGGGCATGTGCCGCTGTACAAGCCGCAGCTGTCCGGCAAAAATCAGTCAAACGGTCTTCCGGCGTCCGTGCTGCCGTTGAGATCGATTTTGGACATGCCATATTCGCCATTCTCCGAGGCGCTGCGGAGCGTGAAGAACTCGCTGGATTCGATCGTACCGGCCAACGGATCGGTGGTGATCGGCATCACATCGGTCGGCTCGGGCGAAGGCAAGACGACAATTGCAACGAACCTGGCGCAGCTCTACCAGAACGAGGGCCAATCTGTGCTGCTGGTGGACGCAGATTTCGTCGCAGCGCGATTGACCCGGCTTGCAGTGAATGCAGCCCCCGACTTCGCCCTCAAGCCGATCCACCCGGCCGCCCTTGGTGATCCCGCAGACGGGCTTGGCGGGTCACGGTTGATGCGCAGCGCCCGCTACAGCGAGCGCACCTATCTCGAACACGACCCCGAAGATGCGGCGACGGACGCGGCCATTCCCGTGCCGCTGCTGACCGTAGAGCAGACCAGACGTTCAGCCGCCACGCCGTACCGGTATGGCCATCTCTCCGCGCTGAAAGAGGCGCTGGCGAAACTTCGGCGACAATACAAAGTGATCATCGTCGATATGTCCGGATTTGAAGAGTCTGCCGACACTCGCGCGATCTGTTCCTATGTCGATGGGATCATCCTTGTTATCGGGAACACCAGAAAGCTGACAATCGAACGTCTCTCGGATGCGTTGAAGGCCTTTGGTCGCTCACGCATTGCGCTTCTCGGCGTGATCTCGAACCGAAGCGAAACGAAGCCGAAGCGGACTCTGGCTCTTCTCGGAGGACCGTCCCGATGACCGTTGAAACAGCACAGGCCCTGGCACGAAACAATACCGCCACGCCGGTCTCCGGAATGGTGATCGTGGTCGGTATTCCGAGCGCCGGACGCCGTGACATCATCACGGCCGTCATCCCGCACATTGCACGACAGACGCGGCAGCCCGATGAGATCGTCATCTGTGTTCCGACGACAGATGACGTCGACACAAAGGCCTTGTCCCGCCTGCCCTGTCCCGTTCGGGTTCTGGTCTCTCAACGCGGCAGTTGCAAACAGCGCAACGCGATACTCGATGCCGTGCCGGATGCGGATGTCGTCCTGTTTCTCGACGATGATTTTCTGCTGGCACCGAGTTATCTCGCTGAAATGGAGCAGCTTTTCCTCAAGAACCCGGATGTCGACATCTCGACAGGAACAGTGATTGCCGATGGCATAACCGGGCCGGGCATATCGGTAACGAAGGGGCTGGAATTGTTGCGCAACAATCCGGAACCGAGCGAGGCTACTCCCGCCTGCACGGCTTATAGCGGCTATGGCTGCAATCTGGCGGTCCGCATGTCGGCCGTGCATATCGGCGGCCTGCGCTTTGATGAAAACCTGCCGCTTTACGGCTGGCTTGAAGATGTCGATTTCAGCCGGGTCGCGGCACGCTACGGCCGCGTCGTCAGTTCGCCGCGATTGATCGGCGTGCATCTGGGTACCAAGGTCGGCCGCACGTCGAGCCTGCGGTTCGGCTATTCCCAGATCGCCAATCCGATCTACCTGATGCGCAAGGAGACCATGAGTTTACGCCATGCTGCCCACCAGATGGGTCGAAACCTGCTCGCCAACCTCTTCAAGGTCTGGCGTCCCGAGCCGTGGATTGATCGCAAGGGGCGGCTCAATGGCAATCTGCTGGCACTGCGCCATCTGGTCAGCGGACGGCTGGCGCCACAAAACATAGAGAACATGGATTAGTCATGGCGCAGCGAACTCCCGACCGTGTCGTCATCATCAACGACCGTTCGGCTATGGTCGGAGGCGCATCCAACCTAGCGATCCTGTCTGCGAAACTGTTCAGCCAGCAGGGTCTCAATGTCACCTATCTCTGTGGCGACCAGCCGGAGACCGATTTGCCCGTACCGGACACGATCGGGCTTGCCGGCAAGCCTCTGGTGCAACAGGGCAAGCTCTCCGCCTTCGCAAGTGGCCTCTACAATGCCAAGGCCTTCACGGCGCTCGATCAACTCATTCGAGAAAAAGACACCCCTTCCACGATCTATCACGTGCATGGTTGGTCGAAGATCCTGTCCCCTTCCATTTTCCGGGCCCTGTCGGGTGTCCGGCAGAGGACGATTCTCCACGCCCATGACTATTTTCTCGCCTGCCCCAATGGCGGATTCACCAATTACAGGACCGATCACATCTGTCAGCTTCGTCCGATGTCTGCGCAATGCGTCATGAGCCAATGTGACAAGCGGGGATACCGGCAAAAGCTGTGGCGCACCGCACGTCACCTACTCAGGGAACACTTTTACGCGATCCAGACCATGCCGGCCAATATCGTGGTGGTGCACGAGCGCATGCGGACGCGTTTCGAGCAATCCGGCATGAATACCGACCGGATCGCGACAATTCGAAATCCGGTGGAACCGTTCTTCCGCATCCCCAAGGACCCGTCGGAACACGACACCTTCTTCTTCATCGGCCGTCTCGAGCCGGAAAAAGGCTTTGAAGAAGCCGCCCGTGCGGCGCGCATGGCCAATGTCAAGCTTGAGGTCATCGGCGATGGCCCCGGGCGGGCCGTGCTGGAGCGCGCGTATCCGGAAGTGGTGATTCATGGCTGGCAATCACGCGAGGGTCTGCGCCAGATCATGCAGCGCGCGCGCGCGCTGGTGATTTCATCACGCGTTCCGGAGCCTTTCAGCCTTGCCGCTCTGGAAGCGGTTTCGAGCGGCATTCCGGTGATCATGCCGGATTCAGCCTTGTTGAGCACCGAGATTGCAGAGCTTGGCTGTGGCTTTTCCTTTGCCCATGGCAATCTGGAGGCCCTCGCCGCACGCCTGCGCAAGATGGCAGGCGATGATGATGTTGTCCGAACATTGGCTGCCAATTGCCGCAGGCATGCGCCTACTCTGGCTTCCACGCACACGTCATGGATCGAGGCCCTGCTGGTGCTTTATGGTGCGGTTCTCGACCGTGCCGATGGCATGACACATCAAGATGTGTTTGCCGACAGCCCTGTCCCGCCGGGCAGTACGAGCGGTTTCGCCGGGCAAAGGCTCTAGGCCGGGCAAAGGCCCAGACGCCCCGTGTCACATGGGCTGAAGTCGGAAATAGAAGCCGGCATTGTCGCTTGCGCCCAGTTCCGGATGGGTCTCGATCACATGCGACAGCGCCGCAATGCTCCAGCGGTCGACCTGGCGATAGCCAAGCTGCTCCAGATCGCGAACGAAATCGCCTTCATCCCGCATCTGGTAGGGCACATAGGCCTTGCCGATCCGCTCAAGCGTCACGATTGGCCCACCCTTGCGAAAGGCAACCTTGTTGAGCAGCAGATGCTGTGGCAGATGCGGCAGACTGGTCAGGACAGACGACAGAGGAACATCGAGATACTGCATCAGGCCGGAGCCGAGAAACACCGACATGCCCGGCGCATTGTCCAGCCGATCGACAAAATGCAACTGATCGAGTCCATCCTTTTCCGCGCGCCTTCGCCCTGCCTCGGCAATCGCCGGCAGTTCGTAAACAACCCATCGAAAGCTCTGCGGCAGATCCAGCAGGCTGCGGAATGCGCGGTATTTTGTGCCCATATGCCCGCCGGCATCCAGCAGGCCGTCAATCCCGTCTCCCAGCCGGCTCAGCCAGAACATCACCGGATAGTCCCAGGGCACCACCCTGCACATCTGCTCAAAGGCGACATGGGCGATCTCGTCATGATTGTAACCGGCAAGAGGACCGGATTTTGCTGCGGCTGTGATTGCCTCGTCGAACGAGCGATAGGCGCCGGTGAACCGACGCGGAAGCGGCGACAAATACCGCAGCCGACCTCCTATCGCGCGAAGCGGCACAAGCGATTGGCCAACGCCCGACCCCATGGTGTGCAGCAAAGCCTGGACCGTCTTCTTCATCTTCGCCGTGCCTCCAGCCATCTCTTCGAACTGTGCTCTGATGATGTTCACGTCCCTACCCCTGTTCCTTCACCGTGACGGGCAGCAGACCACCTGCCACCTTGTGGAGCAGTGCAAGTGTGCCGATATAGACGAGCCCACCCGCCAAGACCTGCAGGAACGTGGTTGTGAACCCGTTCATCACGGATTGTCCCGCGACATCGCCAAGCAGGAAAATCGTCAGCGCCATCGCAATCACGGCCACTGCCGGATGGGCACAACCGCGCAGGATCCGCGACCAATTCACCGCACCATAGAGGCTTTGAAGCCAGGCGGAGACGGCGAACGAAAACAGCGCGGCAGCGCATTGCCCGGCCGCGGCCGCCGCCATGCCGAAAGGCGACAGCGCAATGATCAGGCCAACGGAAACCAGGCTGTTGACCAATATCGCAGCCGGCATCTTGCGGATCGTACCGGTCAGAGAGAGCAGAGGTTCGGTGACATAACCCGGCACCAGCAGGATCTGCTTGACCGACAGCAAGCTGACCAGAATGGCAGCCGGCGCCCATCCATCCCCCAGCGCGAGATGAATCAACATGCCCGACATCAAGGCAAGACCGATATAGATCGGCGCCGAGATGGCCATCAGGACAACGACAAATGTGGTGGCCTTGGCTCCGATCTCCGGCGATGCTCCTGACGGGCTTGAACCAGAAACCGCCCCCTTGCGCAGCACGACCCAGGCCAGCTGGCGTGCCGGTTCGCCGACAACTTCCGAGAACGCCGAAACAATACGTTCGGCAGCCCGGTAGTAACCCGCCTCCGTCAGGCCAAGGACGCTGCCGACCACCAAGGTCCCGGAATAGGAGCGCAGGAAGACAATCAGGCGATTGGATACGATATGCCGGGAAAATTCGAAGAGTTCGTGAAGGAACCTGGATCGGACGCCAAGCTTGGGAAGCCAGCGCAGGACGAGCGCATAGGCGATGACACTCACCACCTGGCTCGCAAGCCGTCCTGCCACCAGGGCAAAGATGTTCATTCCGTGGAGCAACCCCAGAATGGCGACAGCCGTCCCGCAGAGCTCGGCAACAATCTTGATCATGCTGAGGTCGCGCAGGCGCCCGTCGGCAATAAAGACACCTTCGCAAACAGAGCCGAACGGCGTGGGCAGCAACCAGATACTGAACATGGCAACAAGCAGTCCGACATGCGTCAGCTGAAAGTAGAAACCGAGCAACAGCGCAACACACAAACCCGTTGCCATGGCCGTCACGCCCGAGACAATGGCCACGGTCGCGATCTGATCCAGCCGGTCGCCGTCATGATGCGTTTTCATGACGAATTCGCTCCAGCCGCCCTCGGCGAGGATGACGAGCAGGGCAACGATCGCCGCGACATAGGCAAAAAGCCCGAATTCTGCGGACTCCAGCGTGCGGGCTGCCACGATGAATGTCGCCAGCTGGGTGAACTGCACCACGATCTTTGCCCAGAGCGACCACATGGCATTTCCAAGGAGCGATCGCAGTATCGATCTCGAGCGCAATGCTTCGGTGCGATGGGCAAGCCACATGCAAGTTTTCGAAAGTAAGCTTGGCATCAGCATTCCTGCCTTATTCCATGTCTATGATCATCGCCGAACTGCACAAGTATCCACCAACTGTTGCGGACAATCCGGAACAGGAATGACTTCAACCTTTGTTGACCTTTCATCGATAGATTCATGGCACCCAGATCAAACTGCAAACAAAACCGCCTGCTTTCAACGCCACGTTCAGATTTCTTTGAAGCCACGCGGTCGATGAGAGGCCTATCCATGAGCGAGATAGCTTTGAAATTCCAACTCCGATGGCTCGTCATCATCTTCTGCCTGAGTGTCTGGGCCGCCATCGCCTGCTGGCTTGTTTGAAGCACATCACCGTTCGTTCTGCGCAAACAGAACGACGCCGATCGTCTTGATGATGATTGCGATATCGGCTCGAAGCGACCAATTGTTGTAGTAGTCGACATCGAACTGGACGCGCTGCTGGTAGGACGTATCCCCGCGCCGAGACACCTGCCAAAGCCCCGTCAGCCCCGGTGTCATCGTCAGATAACAGTGAACGTGCTGACCGTAGTGCTCGAGTTCCTCCGCAATAATCGGTCGTGGACCGACGATGCTCATCTCGCCCTTTAATATGTTCACCAATTGCGGCAGTTCGTCGAGGCTGGTGATGCGCAGATATTTGCCCAGCCAATGAACGCGCGGGTCGCTTTTCAGCTTCTGCGTTTCCCGCCATTCCTGCAGTCTCGCCGCATCGCTGGCGAGCAGCTCGTTGAGCACCCTGTCGGCGTCGTTGCGCATGGTGCGGAACTTCAGGCAGAAAAACGGGCGACCGTCGCGCCCGATCCGCTTGTGGCGGAAAATGATCGGACGGCCATCGACGAACAACAGCGCCATTGCGATCAAAATCAATGCCGGCGACAGGAAGACAAGCGCAAGTAGCGAGAAGACGATGTCAAATGCGCGCTTGAGGCCACGCCGGCCGACATGTCTTGCCGACAAGTCCCTTGCATGACGCTGCGCAAAATTATCCGAGTACAATGACATCACCCGCCCCTTCCAGCCAACTTAAAGCTGCCTGCCAAAGCGGGATGAAGCAATTGATCCTGATAGCCAGCGGTTCCACTGATAGAGGTAGGTGCCTGCCCCTTTTTCGGCCTAAAAGCCGAGTGATACCCGCGGCAAGTCAGGCGCTTTCGCGTTTATGCGAACCTGGAGTGTATTCGTACGACCTTTGGCAACCGAGCGGCCGGTTCGCGTTCAAGCTGCAAGGTTTGGCTCCTGGAGCCGACCATCGGCGCGGATGCGCCGGGCGGATGGCTACCGACAGCGCCTTGAGGCGCAGAACTCGCTAATAAACTTTGCAAATCATGACCATATAAACCGATCCCGCGACCTGCATCTCTGCCGGCCACGGGATATTTCGCAGACTCATCTCAACCAGGCGGCGCTTATTGGGCGCTGGCGAGAGCAGCTTCCATGCGCTCATGCGCCTTCTTCGGCAACTTGGCCGCCTTGAAAGCTTCGACATTGACTGCCGGATCGTTGACCACGATGGCGGCGACCATGCCCATACCGACATGCGGCGCACATTTGATGCCATACACGCCCGGCACATCGAACCTGACCTTGATCGTCTCGTTCATCTTGCCCTTAAACTCGGTTGCGCCATCGGGGCTCATGCCCTTGATGCTCTCGGCGTTGTGGCCCTTGTCCGTCGGGATGAATGTCACCGTATCACCGGCGGCAATCTTCAAGCCTGCCGGCTCGAAAACCATCGCCTGGCCATCGGCGCCCTTGTTCAACATATGCACTTCAAAATCGGCAGCCCCCGCGGAAACCGTCAGGGTCACCATGAAAAGGCCAGCGGCGGCAAAAGGCTTCAGCACATCAAACATGTCTATTCCATCTCCATTGACGGGATCCCTTGCGATCCGTTGGCAATGGGAATTACGCGGCTTCCCGGCTTGCTTCTTTGACATAGCGCAAACTGGAAAATGAACGCGATGGAACAGCTATGAAGCATGGCGCCTTCCATGAAGGCATAAACTCTCCTAGGCTTTACGCGAGGATTGTCGGGCACGATCGACAGCCGATCGACGGAGAGCCAACGCAGAAGGACCGCAAGACACATGACAGAACGAGGCCATGACACGAGCCAGCTTGAAATGGTGGTACTGATGACGCCGGACATGGCGAATTTTTCCGGCAAGGTTCATGGTGGTGCCCTGCTCAATCTGCTCGACCGCGTCGCCTATTCCTGCGCTTCGCGCTATTCGCAGCAGTATGCGGTGACCCTTTCTGTCGATCAGGTCGTGTTTCGCCAGCCTATCCATGTCGGCGAACTGGTCACCTTTCGCGCCTCGATCAACCATGCCGGCCGGACCTCGATGGAAATCGGCATTCGTGTCGAAGCCGAAGACATCCGCAGTGGCGAACGGCGCCACACGAATTCCTGCTATTTCACCATGGTCGCCGTCGACGCCAACGGCCGTCCGATTGCCGTTCCACCCTATGAGCCCAAGACCCCTGCCCGCAAGCGGCGCCAACGGGCAGCCGAAATCCGCCGCAGCCTTCGACTGGAATTCGAAGCACGGTTCAAGCAGGCGAGCGCGCTGGCCGATGAGAAAATGGATGATGGAGAATTCGAACCGACCGCTTGAGAAATAGCCCGGCGCCCAAACTCAAGCGGGCAATCGACGAATCCGCATACGGCCGAAATCGCACGCAGTCCTGGAACTTGGTCACCGGCGCAGCTAGCCAGCGGCATCCGGCTCGCTGCGCGCCAGCAAGGGTCCTCGCAAGACATGCCTCTACTCCTTTCGAAGTATTTTCATCTACTTCACAAGCATAGTATCGATCAATTCTGGACCGGATCGATAGATCTGGCGATACGCTCTGAATCCAAATCCGCGGATCTCGCAAATCCACACCGGAATTCGGCCAAAAGCACCCAAATTAGGTCCGATCCAAATCCCTCCATTTCACAAACATGCCAAAAAATGGCAATTTCAATCGATTTAAATTGCTGATTGGAATATTTCCGTAAACAGAACCGAGACGATTCTGACGATGATACATGCGTCACGATATAATCTGATATGCTATTCTATTAACCAAGCAATAAGAACTATAGGGCTTAGCATATTCCTTTATATTAACTAGCCGCTAACCGATGAAGTTAATATTGCGTTAATTATTACTCCATGGTTCATTCCGCCTCAAACGTAGGAGGAATGTTTCATGGTCGAGCGCGACGTTAATTTTTCGGATGCCCAGAACGATGTTATCGAGTTCGGCGCTGATCAGCAGCCAACTGCAATAACACCAATTGAAATTGCTCAGGCAACGAATGACCCTGTCTTCGTCGACCCGGCCACGGGCCAGGACATCCAGCAGCCGGCACCCTCCGGCCAGACGATTGGCGCCACGGTTATCCAAGTGGCGGCCGACAACAGAGCCGTTCTGCCCGAGGGCGCATCGATCGAAAACATTGTTGTCGAAGGCGACAACCTGGTTCTGGTGCAGCCGGACGGTACGCGCATCATCATCGAAGGTGCCTCTCTCAATGTACCCACCTTCCTGATCGGTCAGGTCGAGGTGCCCTCCCAGGTTCTCATTGCGGCACTGCAGGCCAACGGCATCAACGTCGCCGCGGGACCTGACGGTACAGTCGCCGTGGTCAGTGCCGGAAGCTCGGGCGGCGACCTGTCGGATGGCGACGGCAACATCGGCGAGGCGGGCCCGGTGATCGACCTGCTCGGCGATACGGATTTTGGTTTCGACGCACCGACGCTTGAGGCGTTTGCCGATGCGGGCAATGTCGATCCGGAACTCGAGGACTTCCTTGCCGGTGGCATCTCTGAGGAAGACCTGTCAACGGGCCTCAAGGAAGGTGACGACGGTTCTGATTCCTCGACCATAACCGGCACTTTTGCCGGCACCGACTTCGAAAACACCGCCCTCACCTACACGTTCGGCCTGCCGGCAACAGCGCTGAGCTCAGGCGGCACGCCGCTCGTCTGGTCTATCGACGCCAACGGTGTGCTCGAAGGCCGAGCCGGCGCAGACGGTCCGGTGATCATTCGCGCAGAGATCAGCGGCAGCACCTACACAATCACATTGCTCGGCCCGATCGACCACCCCGACACATCACAGGAAGACAGCATCGACCTGCAGATCCCTGTGACGGTGACCGATGTCGATAACGGCACCGACACCGCGATCATGACCGTGCGTATCGAGGACGACAGCCCGGAAGCCGGTGCCAACAATAATGTTCAGCTCGATGACGACGCTATTCAATCCGAACAGACGGAGGGTGAAGGCAGCGACGAGCCCGTGCTGCTGCGCAGCCAGCTCGTCAGCGTCTCGTTCGCCGGCAATCCCGGTGGCGAAGGCGATGATGCCGATTCCGTCAACGCATCGGGCATCCTCGCCCATAATTACGGCGCCGATGGCGCTGGCTCTCTGCTTCTGACTGTCGAAGGCATCGTGTTGCCGGCGGGCTTCACCGCAACGGTGTCAGAGGACGGCCTCGTCCTGACCATCCTGCAAGGCGATGTGCCTGTTCTGGAAGTCGCGCTGCAAGACAGCACAAGCGGTGCCTATGTGGTCCGCCAGCTCAATCCGATCGATCATCCCTCGACGAGCAGCGGCTCCGAAGATCCGGGCAATGATGACCTGCCCCAGTTCGAACTTCTCGCCGTCGGAAAAACACAGACGGCATTCGAGGACAATCTGTTCTTCGACCTGAAATATGTCGTCACCGACGGCGACGGCGACACGGCCGTCGGATCGTTCAGCATCGATGTCGACGACGATACGCCGGTTGTCGGAGAATCCAGCCTGATCCAGCTGGATGACGATGCCCTGGAAAGCGGCAACGGCGATTTCGCTGTCGGCGACCAGCAGGAAACCGAGGGCGCGCCGCAGGTCGAAGGCGTACTTGCCCATAGCTACGGCGCAGATGGCGCCGGCTCGATCCTCCTGACCGGTGTTGCCGGTGCGACCTTCGGTGCCCCCGATTCAGAAGCCGGCGAAGGTGCGTTTTTCTACAGCGTCAGCGACGACGGCTTGACCGTTATCGTCACCCAGATCCAGTCCGGCGAACCGGTAGATGTGCTGGAGCTGACCCTTTCTGACTCGACCAGCGGCAGCTACACCCTGACCCAGCTGAATGCCGTCCGGCATCCCGATGGCACAACCGAAGACAATGTCGGCTTCTCTTTCCAATACACGGTAACGGATGGCGACGGCGATAGCGTCCATGGCGCGCTTGAGGTCGACGTCGATGATGACGGTCCGGTGCTCGACGTGTCTGCACCGCAGGCCGTCGGCAACGGTCTCTTCCTGGAAGGCTTCACGCCGAACAACAACTCATGGGGCACTGGCAGCGGCGTTGCCGCCGGTACGACAGCCGGGGCATGGACGGTCGGTGCTTCTTCCGTAGGTGGCGCTTCGCAGATCCAGCTGGAAAAGGTCGGCGATGGATACCGTGGCGCCGACAGTGTCGGCAACAACACCATGGTCGACATGGAAGCGTCTCCGGGTAACCTGCAGATCAGCCAGTCCGTTTCAGGGCTTGTTGCCAACGAGACATATGAACTCACGTTTGAAATCGGCAAGGCATCCGATGCCTCCGAAGGCAGCGCCAAGCTGGAAGTGTTCTGGAACGGTGTTTCCGTCGGTGTATTCGACCCGGCGTCCGGCGCGCTTCAGACGATCTCTATCGTCGTCACGGCCGCAAACGGCAGCAACGAGGTGACCTTCCGTGAAATTGGCGCCGCCGGCGACAAATCCGGTACTTACCTCTCCAACATTTCGCTCAGCGATGCGATCATCATCGATGAGACCGCAGGTATCGATGCCGGTTCCGACGAATTGACCGGCGCTGAATCGCTGTTTGCCGGCGTCAACGCCGGGATCGATGCCGATATGCCGGAGGCGCAATATGCCCAGGGCACGGGCTCGGTCGTTACAGTCGATGTCGATTTCGGTGCCGATGGTGCCGCAGCCGGTGGTGGCCTTGCCTATTCCTTCACCCTGTCTGCCGATGGCATCGACTCCGGGCTGAAGACCACCGACGGTCAGAGTATCCACCTCTACAAGAATGCCGATGGCCTGGTGATCGGCGTCTACGACGCAGACAACAACGGCGTGTCTTCCACCGACCCGGTGGCCTTTGCCCTGCATATCGACGGAAGCGGTGTCGTCACCGTGGCGCAATATGTCTCGCTCTTCAATCCTGATGCAACCAGCGCGGACGATGCTGTTTACCTGACGCCGGGAATCCTGTCGGCAACGATCACGGCGACGGACGCCGACAATGACTCGGTGACCAAATCCGCCGACATTTCGGGGCGGATCCGCTTCGAGGACGACGGTCCGATCGTCACGTTGAACGTCGGCGACGAGACAGCGATCACGCTGACCACTCAGGATGCAGAAACAATCGGTGAACTTAGCGATACTGCCGTATCGACGGCGAACTTTGGTTCTGTCTTCACGTCCGCCATCGCCTATGGCGCTGACGGCATGGCGTCGTCCAGCACAGTCTATGCCCTTAGCCTGACCGGCACCGACGGCGTGGATTCCGGCCTCGACAGCAAGGGGCTGCAGGTCAATCTGTTCGAGATCGATGGGGTGATCTACGGTTCGACAACCAGCTCGGAAGCACAGGCCATCAGCACGGCGGTGTTCTCGCTGACCGCCGATGGCAATGGTGTCGTGACATTGACCCAATTCCAGTCGATCGATCATCCGCTGCCTGGCGCTGGCTCAAGCTACGACGAGCAACTTGCGTCGCTTGCAAACAATCTCGTCTCGCTGAAGGCCACTGTCTCTGCGACCGACAAGGACGGTGATACGGACGTCAAGACAGCAAGCATCGATCTTGGCGGCAACATCCACTTCGCCGATGACGGCCCGCGACTGACCGGCACCAAGATCTCGACCATCGTCAATGAAGACGACATCGATACAAGTTGGTCCGACGGCTCCTCGCCGCATGGCGAAAATCAGCCTGATCCTGACAGTGACAACGATAATTCCCATACCGAGGTCGTCTCCGGCCCGGATGATCCGGCAATCGTCACCGGCAGCCTGGCAACGCTTGTGCAAGGCGCTGATACGCCATTCACCTATGGCTTTACCGCCAATGCGCTGACCTATCTGCAGGGCCTTGGGCTGAGCACCAATGAAATGGTCAACGGCCAGAATACCGCCCTGGCGCTCACATACGAACAATCCACGTTTGGCAGCTGGGTGATCATCAAGGGCATCGAGCCTGACGCGCCTGGCAATGGCAGCACCAACAGCTCCAACATCGTCTTTGAACTCAGAATCAATTCGACGACCGGGGCTTATGAATTCCGCCTGTTCGACGAGCTCTACCATCAGGCCCCTGAAAGCGGTGCCGACGAGAACACGGCGCTGATCTCCGGCGCTGGCACCATCGACGCCATCGCGTTCGGCCAGATTATCCAGGTGACCGATAGCGATGGCGACAGCGTCATCCTCGGCGACAGCTTCGAAATCCAGGTGATCGACGACGTACCGGTTGCCAAGCTCGAGACGCGGTCCGGCGAATATGTGACGATTGACGAAAGCAATGGCAATCAGGCCGACGACATTGCGTCGCTCTCGTTGCCAAGCGAAGTCCGCAACCAGTTCAGGGCGCTGGAACTCAGCAATGCCACCGGCGACGACCCGCATTCGGACGCAGTCAGCGCGCTTTCCGGCAAGCCGGTCATCGGCTACGCCTATAGCGAAGACCATATTGTCACCAACCTGGGATCTGGCGTCGGCGCCGATGCTCCGGCAGATGCCTACAAACTGACTTTGGAAGTCGTCGACGGC
>NZ_AHZC01000409.1 GCF_000247475.1 Rhizobium sp. PDO1-076
ATCATCNGGGCCTGACGGCTGGCGCGGTCAAGTCATAAATACGGAGAGCAAAATGGCATCTGTCGAACTGAGGGACATCCGCAAGGCCTACGGCATGCTGGAGGTGATCCACGGTGTTTCGCTCTCGATCGAGGACGGCGAATTCATTGCCCTGGTCGGGCCTTCCGGCTGCGGAAAATCCACGCTTTTGCGAATGATCGCCGGGTTGGAAGAGATCAGCGATGGAGAAGTGCTGATCGGAGACAAGGTGGTCAACGCATTGACGCCGCGCGAGCGCAACATCGCCATGGTCTTCCAGTCCTATGCACTCTACCCGCACATGACCGTGGCGCAGAACATGGGCTTCAACCTGAAGCTTTCCGGCGTCTCCAAGCCCGACATCGACAAAAAGGTCAACGAAGCCGCGCGGATGCTGGCCCTTGGCGACCTTCTCGATCGCAAGCCGAGCCAGTTGTCCGGCGGTCAGCGCCAGCGCGTGGCGATGGGCCGCGCCATCGTGCGTGACCCTGCGGTGTTCCTGTTCGACGAACCGCTTTCCAACCTGGATGCCAAGCTGCGCGTCCAGATGCGCACAGAGATCAAGACGCTGCATCAGAAGGTCGGCACGACCTCGGTCTATGTCACGCATGACCAGATCGAGGCGATGACCCTTGCCGATCGCATCGTGGTTCTGAACGGTGGCCGGATCGAGCAGGTGGGCACGCCGCTCGAGCTTTATCGAACACCAAACAATCTGTTCGTCGCCGGCTTCATCGGCTCGCCCGCGATGAATTTTCTCGATGCCGTGGTGGATGCGCAAGACGGCGGACCGAGCGCGCGCCTGACCGATGGGACAATCATCCAGCTTTCCACCGCGCGCAAGGTAAGGCGTGGACAGGCGGTCAAGCTGGGCATCCGGCCGGAGCATCTGCAGGCGGGCCAGCCGGGCGATAGTGTCGTGCGCGGCGAGACGCTGGTCGTCGAGCCGACCGGCGCGCAGACCCATGTCGTCTTCAGCCTGGCCGGCGAACCGGCGACGGCTGTCGTCGATGGCGCCTTTCCGGCACGATACGGCACGCCTTTCGAAGCCGCCATCGCCGCCGATCAGGTCCACGTCTTCGATCAGCAAAGCGGCCTGTCGCTTTGATCTGACCCCGCTACCGCTGGGCCTGCCGCATCCGCTGGATCAGGTTGCGCTCAGCGGCCCTCGCATGCGCCTCAGCGATCTTTTGGGTCTCGCTCGATAGACCGCGTCAAACTATCCGGAATCCCATATGAAAATCACTGCCATCAAGCCTTATATCGCCAGGGTTGGCGTTAGGAACCAGTTGGTCGTCAAGGTCGAAACCGACAGCGGCGTCTACGGCTGGGGCGAATCCGGTCTGTCCTATCGTGAAAAAGCGGTTGCTGGTGCAATCGACCACTATTCGCAGTTTCTGTTGGGCAAGGATCCGATGCAGTGCGGGGCCTTGTGGCAGGAGATGTATCGGAGCCAGTATTTCGAAGGTGGCCGTGTTCTGACGGCGGCGATCGCCGCCCTTGATATCGCTTTCCACGACATCAAGGGCAAGGCACTCGGCGTGCCCGTCTATCAATTGCTGGGCGGAAAGCAGCGCGATCTGGTGCCGGCATTTGCAACGACATCCGCAGAGCCGGGCGAGGCGATGATCGAGCAGACCGTGCTGCTGAAGGAGGCCGGATGGAACTGCGTGCGTTTCATTGCCGCCGGCCAGGAAAACACCGAGCGCTTCGAGCCGAGGGAATCCATCGCGGTGACTGCCGAATGGGTGACCCGCACTCGTGCGGAGGTCGGCCATGCGATGACGTTGGGCGTTGAATATCATCATCGTCTCAGCGTTGCGGAAGCGGCATCGTTTTGCCAGAAAATGCCGAGAGGCACGATCGATTTCATCGAGGAGGCAATCCGCGACGAGACGCCATCGGCCTACGAGGCCTTGCGCAGGATGACCGATGTACCCTTCGCGATCGGCGAGGAGTTTTCATCGAAATGGCAGTTCGTGCCCTATGTCGAACGCGACATCATGCAGTTCTGCCGGATCGACATCTGCAATGTCGGCGGTTTCACCGAAGCGATGAAGGTCGCCGGCTGGTGTGAAGCCCATTATGTCGATCTGATGCCGCACAATCCGCTGGGACCGATCTGTACGGCAGCATCCGTGCATCTTGGCGCCGCCGTTGCCAATTTCGGCTGGCTGGAATGCCGCCAGAGCCCGGCCGAGCAGCACTGGGGTTTCGACAATTCCACGCTCTTTCCGGGCCAGATCGAGATGGACGGCGCGTTTTATGTGGTGCCCGAGGCACCGGGGCTCGGAATAGATGTCAACGAGGCGGAATTGCAGAAAATGCCGTTCGAATATTCGGAACCGCCACATCTTCGCAGGACCGACGGATCCTTCACCAACTGGTAGAGCGCTCGCTAGTCGATGATCTCATCCGTGATCACCTCGAAACGCACCAGTTCTGCCGGTCCGAAATTGGTGGTCAGAGCCACGTCGATCGCGTCTCTTCCGGTTGCCATCAGGATACGACCGATGCGCGGCGTGTTGTGTCTTGCATCGATCGTGTGCCAGCAGCCGCCCAGATAGACCTGTGACCAGGCGCTGAAATCCATCGGGTTCGGGTCTTTCGGCACGCCGATGTCGCCAAGATAGCCGGTGCAGTAGCGGGCAGGAATGTTCATGCAGCGGCAAAGCGTGATGGCGAGATGGGCGAAATCGCGACAGACGCCGATCCGGTCGACATAGCCACCATAGGCTGACCGGGTTGAATCTGCCCGGCTGTAGTCGAAGGTGATGTGTTCGTGGGTGAAGTCGAGAATAGCCTTGACCCGCGGCCAGCCCATGGGGGTGGTTCCAAACATTTTCCAGGCCAGATCCGCCAGACGATCCGTGTCGCAATATCGGCTGCCGAGCAGGTAGACCAGCACGTCATCGGGCAGATCCTTGATCGCATGCTGGACCGCATGTTCTGGTATGACGTCCGGTTGGCCATCGTCATAGATCTCGAACTGCGTCGAGATCGTCGTCAGGCCGGGTGGGGCAAGGATGCGGGAGCAGGCATTGCCGAAGCCGTCCAGGTAGCTCCAGGCCTCGATCGGCCGATCGAAGGTCAAGACCTGATCAGACAGGAGATCGGGACGGCGTGATGGATGAATGTTCAATGCGAGTAGCATCGGTGTTGGCTGCGTGCACTCGTAACCCAGATTGAAGCCAGCTCGTATTTTCATGAAACCCTCGGTTCGGTGCCCTTGCGAGTCGGGGACTGGCGCAGCGTCAGGGATCAACGCCGTTCGGTGGCGAGTGTTCCATCATGCTACCCGTAAATCCTTTAATGGTCAGTCGGCCGTGTCGTGACATTGACCTGTACCGACATGCCGGCAAAATCGGTCGGCCCGCCATCATAGCTTCCGTAGAGCGGTACGGCCTGACGCGGATCACGGGCAACCCCGACACGGATCAGGTCACGGTTTCCGACGATGCCATTGGTCGGATCGAATTCGACCCATCCGGCCCCCGGAATATAGACCTGGCACCAGGCATGGGTGGAACCGCCACCACGCGTGGTCGAGCCATCGCGATCGGCAACATAGACATAGCCGGTCACGAACCGGGCGGCGATGCCAAGCGATCGGCAGGCCTCGACCATCAGCAGGGCGAAGTCGCGACATGTGCCTTTTCTCGAGCTGAGCGTCGTCTGCGGCGTTTGGGTGCCGGCTTCATGCCGCCTTGCATAGCTGAAGCTCTCCTGGATCGCACAGCACATGGTCATCAACAACTGGCCTGTCGGTGTCGGCATTCCGAGCGCGACAAACTGGCTCGCCCATTTGGCGACCTCGTCGCTTTGGTCTGGATAGTGCCGTTGGATGACCCGCTCAAGGTCGGGCTCTTCCTCGGGGTCATAGGAGAATGGATAGGTGGCGGCCGCCTCGTCTATCTCCAGGTCGAGTGCGACCTGCGGCGTGTGGTCGATGGTGATCCAGGTCTCGAAACGCAGGCTTGTCGACGGCCGGGCGATATCGACGATCGCCACGCAATTGCCGAACACGTCCTGGATCCAGCGTATCTGCTGCGGGTCCGGATCGCAGATCAGCGTTGCATCCAGAAGCCGCTGGTCATAGCTGTCGCGTGGCCGAAACATCAGCCGATGTTCACCGAAATGCACAGGCCGGTTGTAACGATATTCGGTGACGTGCCTTACGGAAAAAATGGTCATTTTGAAATTTGCCTTATGCTCCGATGAAGAGCCTCGAACGGGAAGGCGGCCCGAAATGGGAGCTCTCAGTGGTTATCCCTGGATCATAGCACCTGTCTGCAAGGCAGGCTTGCCTCAATTTTGAATTCTCCGTGTATGGACGTTGTTCGATTCCGTATCAGGCAAGCCGGCAATCGACGCGGCGATAGAGCCAAACACGCGGAAACATCTGATCTAGGTTCGGTGTTGTCCGGCTTCGATGTTGCCCGGGTTGGATGTGGCAAGGAGATGCAAAAAAACCGGCCCGCCTTATGGGCGAACCGGTCTTTCAATCAGCGCCTGGAAATCAGAGGCCGGTGCGGCCACGATAGCGATCACGCTCCTGCTGCACTTCAGCCTGGCCATAGGGGGCTGCGGTGTCGTCGAATGTCGACCAGCCCTGCTCGGCATAGGCGCGGCGGCGCTCGACCGGATCCACCCAGCTGGACCGCTTAAGAATGGCGTTCGCCCGTTCGACATGCATGTCGTCCACCTTGGCAGTCACCAGGGTACCACCGCGACGTACACCTTCGGCATAGACATGAGCATGGTCTTCCGGAACGCCGGAATCCGTCAGCGCTCCGATCAGGCCACCGGCGGCCCCACCGGCAACCGCGCCGGCGAGTGCACCGGCAGCCGTTGCTGCCAGCCAACCGGCCGCAACCACCGGACCGACGCCCGGGATCGCCATCAGACCAAGACCGGTGAGCAGGCCGCCCGCACCGCCGACGACCGCGCCGATACCGGCACCCGCACCCGCCTTTTCGCCAACGTCGGAGGAGTCATCGACCGGCCGGCCGGCAGCGTTGTTCGAGACGATGCTGATATCCTTCGATGGAATGCCTTCTGCCTCAAGCGCTGTTACAGCGGCGCGGCCGTCGGCATAGTCATCAAACAGTCCAGTAATGGTTTTCATCTTCGGGTTTCCTCGTTGTCTTTATTTTTGAGTGCTTATTCAGCGACAATATTGCCCTGATAATCCAGGCTGGCCTTCACAGGTTTCCCGTCCTTGTCGGCCATGGCCTGCCAAACGCCCTGCTCGGACAGCTTCAGTTCGGTTACGTTCGAGTAACCGGCCTCCTCGAGGCGCTGCTTGGCCTGGGCTTCGGTGAAGCTGTTCTCACCGGCAACCGGTGCCGTCGGATTGGTCTCGTCCGGCGTTGCAATCGCCGGCGTCTCGCCATCGCTGGACGGTGTTGTGGTCGTGCTGGTCTGAGCAAAAGCAGAGACGGCGGAGGCGCCAAGAATTGCCGCCACGAAAACGATCTTTTTCATGTGATTTCCTCATCTTACCGGGCAGCGCCTACAGCTGCCATGACAACAAAACGCCGCGGATCTGAATAGGTTCCCTGACTTTGGCGCTGGAAACTGGAGGTTGAAAACGGCAATTCTCATCCGCTCGAGGCAGGTTGACGGCGCTAAATTTCGCCATACGCGCGCGTGTAAATCATATCTCTCCGAAGTGCTTTTGAGGCAGGCGGAACCAACAGAGCCGGCCAGGTGTTAGCCATAGCCAGATATCCGGCATGGGTATTCGGCACGGGTTGAAAAAACAGATCACACCAGCAACGCCAAACGATCTGCACACGCGTTTTTCAGGGAGTGTCTCGACGATCTTTCAGCCATGCGCTGCACCAACCTGAACCCCGCCCAAACTGGGCCATATCGGGAATAGGTGCGCTTTACGGCTGCTATTCGCTTCAAGCCAATCACAAACCAATGGACGCTGATCGGGGTGCAACAGGGCCTGATCAGCAGGGAGGCAAACAGATGGTAGACAAGAATTTCGATACCGACCGCGGAAACGGCGGCGAAACGCATCAGCATGTACCCGGCAAGGGTTCCCATGATGCAGAGGGACATCTGACCACCAATCAGGGAATCCGCGTTTCGGACAATCAGAACAGCTTGAAATCGGGTAGCCGCGGGCCGACCCTTCTGGAAGATTTCGTTCTGCGCGAAAAGATCTTCCACTTCGACCACGAGCGTATCCCCGAACGGATCGTCCATGCCCGGGGCTCTGGTGCCCACGGGTTCTTCGAGGTGTATGAACCGCTGACGGACGTGACAAAGGCCGACCTTTTCCAGCGGCCTGGCGAAAAGACACCAGTCTTCGTTCGGTTTTCCACGGTGGCGGGTGGCGCCGGTTCCGTCGACACGCCGCGCGATGTGCGTGGCTTTGCGGTCAAATTTTATACCAAGGAAGGCAATTGGGACTTGGTCGGCAACAATATCCCGGTGTTTTTCATCCAGGATGCGATGAAGTTTCCCGACCTTGTGCATGCGGTGAAGATGGAAGCCGATCGCGCCTATCCTCAGGCCGGCAGTGCACATGATACATTCTGGGACTGGGCATCGCTGATGCCGGAATCCACCCATATGCTGACATGGGCCATGTCAGATCGTGCCATCCCGCGCTCCTTGCGGATGATGGAAGGGTTCGGAGTTCACACGTTCCGTTTCGTCAATGCGTCCGGAAAATCGAGTTTCGTCAAATTCCACTGGAAACCGAAACTGGGTCTCCAATCCGTTGTCTGGGATGAAGCATTGAAGCTGCAGGCCGCCGACAACGACTACCATCGCCGCGACCTTTACGAGGCGATTGCGACCGGAAATTTCCCGGAATGGGAACTCGGACTGCAGATTTTCGACGAGGATTTTGCCAATAGCCTGCCTTTTGATGTGCTCGATGCAACCAAGCTCATTCCCGAAGAGATGGTGCCGGCCAGGATCGTCGGACGTCTGGTGCTCGATCGTAACCCGGACAATTTTTTCGCCGAAACCGAGCAGGTGGCTTTTTGCCCGGCCAATATCGTACCCGGCGTGGATTTCTCCAACGATCCGCTGCTGCAAGGGCGATTGTTCAGCTATCTCGATACGCAGAAGTCGCGTCTTGGGACGGCGAATTTCCACCAGCTTCCCATCAACGCCGCCAAATGTCCCGTGATGAGTTTTCAACGTGACGGCCAGATGCAGATGAATGTGCCGAAGGGGCGGGCAAACTACGAACCCAACAGCCTCTCGGCGCATGGCGAGGATGGCGGACCGCGTGAATGCCCGGTCACCGGGTTTCACACACTCGAGCGGTCGACAGGGGCCAATGAAGAGGGTGACAAGCTGCGCATCCGCCCGGAACTCTTTGCCGACCATTACAGCCAGGCCCGGCTGTTCTGGACGTCGCAGACACCGTCCGAGCAGGCGCATATTGCCTCGTCCTTTGTCTTTGAGCTTTCCAAGGTGACATTGGAGCAGGTTCCCCCGCGCATGGTGGCCAATCTGTTGAATGTCGATGAGGATCTTGCCAAACGCGTTGCCGATGGTCTTGGCATCGATCTGCCGCAAAAGAACCCCGCTGCCCGCGCACCGGTCGACATGGAGCCGTCAGCGGCGCTGTCCATTCAAAAGAACATGAGGGACACGCTCGAAGGTCGCAAGATCGGGATCCTGATTGCGGATGGCAGTGATGCAAAAGCCTTGAAGACGCTGGCAGGCAGCATTGAGAAGGCCGGCGCGACAGCTTTCCTCGTTGCCCCCAAGGTCGGCAAAGTTATCCTGTCGGACGGCAAGGCGATCAAGGCCGATGGCCAATTGGCGGGTTCTCCGTCCCAGATCTTCGATGCCGTTGCCATCATCCTGTCTGCGGGTGCGTGCAAGCTGATGTTGAGGGAGGCCGCCGCAATCCAGTTTGTCATGGACGCCTTCGGTCACCTGAAGGCAATCGGTGCCAATGGCGAGGCCAAGCCGCTGCTCGACAAGGCGGGCGTTGAAATGGATGGCGGCGTGGTCGGCCTTGGTGAGGATTTCATCGCGGCTGCGGCCAAGCGCTATTGGGAGCGTGAGCCCTCCGTTCGGACCTTGGCTTGAGCCAGAACCGTCCGGCAGTCCTATAGTTTGCCCGTGACACTACCGACCGTGCGACCCACGGTCGGTAGCAAAGCCCCACGGCGGTTTCTCGCATTTGCACTCAGACAATCCTCGCCGCGGTGACCTCCACCTCGACCAGAAATTCAGGCCGGGTAAAGCCGGAGACGATGATCAGTGTCGAAACCGGCTTCGGCTCCAGCGTATATCGGTCACGGACGGCCATATAGGCCGGGAAGTCCTCCCGTTTCGTGACGAAGCCGCTGATGCGGATGACGTCGGCAAAGCTCATGCCTGCATCCGAAAGAATGGCGCCGATTGCCGCAAAGCAGAGTTCCGCCTGCGCCGTGACGCTTTCAGGAATGCTGTCGTCGAGGGCTATGCCCAGTTGGCCGGAGGTAACGAGCAGGCTCGCGCCCGGCGGAACCAGGAGCCCGTGATTGTAATTGCCGAAAGGACGACGGACCGACGGCGGATTGACGGCGGTTTTTCCCGGCATCGGCTCAGAACCTTTCCATCTTCGTTTTCACCTTTGCCATGAAGCGTGCCCGCGTGTCTTCCGTGCAATTGTTCATGTCGTAGTGGGCAAGGAAGGTCACCGGCGACCATGGATTGATCTGCGCGCGCAACACGCGCTTGACGATCTTCTTGGGCGGATTGCCGGCGACAAATGCCCGGAACGGTGTCGCGCCATAGGTCATCACCGCGCCGAGCTTGCGGATATGGCGCAACCGCGACTGGACCTTGCCGTCCACCAGTTCGAAGGAGATGCCGGGCAGCCAGACGCGGTCGAAATAGCCCTTCAGGATCGCCGGAAAGCCAAAATTCCATACCGGCGTGACGATAACCAGTCCTTCCGCGGCCAGCAGCCGGTCGCAATGCTCTTTCACCAGCGCCGTGTTGTCGGGATAGTCGTGATAGATCATCCGGTCCTGGCGCGACAGGACAGGGTCGAACCCCTCGGCATAGAGATTGCAATCATCGACCTCGTGCCCTGCCGTCTGGAGGCTTTCGCGGGTGAGCCGGTGGAGGGCGCCACCGAAACTTTCTTCGACCGGATGGGAATGGAGCAGCAGGACGCGCATCAGACCCCCAATGCCGCAAGGCCGGGGAAGAGGTAGTTCTTGCCGGCGGTAAAGTCGAAGTCCGGATTGTCCCAGGCGATCATCTTGCCGGGGTTGAGCAGCCCCTTGGGGTCTGTCTGCTGCTTGAAGGCGAGCTGGGTCTTGTCCGTCTGCTTCATGCCACCTTCTTCCAGCGTGTAGCGATGCGGATTGAAGATCGGGCAGCCATTATCCTCATGGATACGGATGATCTCCTCCAGGCGCGCTTCGGTGGTGTAGCGCACCAGGGGCAGGCCGGAGCACTGGATGGCCGCATCGAACTTGATGAACTCGAGATGCCCCGGCACTTCGTCGCCGAAGATCTCCACCAGTTTCCCGACCTTGGCAACGTGATCGGGACCCGGATATTGGACCTGCAGATAGGTGAAGGTCGGATCGACTTTCAGGGCTCGGAGCGTCGTGTGATTCCAGGCGAGTTCATAGGCATGGGGAATCCCCTTCATGCTTTCGACCTTGTCGGAGCGAAACAGGATCTCGCCCTTCTGCTGGGCGACAAATGCAGCAAACGGTTCCATCGCATGCGGTGCAATCATGATCACCACAACCGACTGGCCGCGATCGCGAAGAAAGGGCTTGTGTCGGGTGAAGTAGTCGTAAGGAATAGGGGCGGCGATCGGCGCCACTTCCTTCAGCAGCAGTCCGTTCATATGGCTGAGTGCATCGGAAAAGCGCACGGCATCCATGAAGTCGTCATAGCCGACCAGAACGTCCACCCAGTCATAGGCGGGCGCGAGCGGCATCTCGACCTCGGTGATGATGCCGTTGGTGCCATAGGCATGGCTGACCTTCTGCAGGTCCCAGCCGGTGAGGTCCAGCACCTGCGGCTCGGCTTCCATGGTGACGACGCGCAGGCGGAGAATATTGCCGAGATCACGAAGACCGCCCCAGGTGATGGAGCCGACGCCGCCCGATCCGCCGGCGATAAACCCGCCGATGGTTGCGGTCTGCGCCGTCGAGGGATGGAAACGCAGTTCCTGGCCGGAATGGGCCTTTGTCGCCTTGTCGAGTTGGGCGATGACGACACCGGGTTCGCAGACGACCTTTCCGGGCTGGATGGATTTGATTTTGTTCATGCCGGCAAGATTGAGGATGATGCCGCCGGAGAGCGGCATGGCCTGACCGTAATTGCCGGTGCCGGCGCCGCGCGGGGTTACAGGGGCTCCGTGTGCATAGGCGACCTTCAGGACGCGGATGACCTCCTCTTCAGATGTCGGCGAAACGACGAGGTCGCCGGTGACGTTTTCGAGTTGCGCCTTCAGGATCGGCGAATACCAGAAGAAGTCGCGGCTCTTCTGGCGAACCAGTGCCGGATTGTCCTCGACGGCGATGCCTTCGAGTTCCTTCTTGATGGCTGCATAGTCGGGCATGTCATGCTCCAAGGATCGGGTCGAGTTCGCGGTAGTCCGGCAGGCTGCGGTCGATGCCCAAGCCATTCCGCATGACGATGCGGTCGGCCTGCGGACGGGAGAGAAATTCGCTCCAGCGACGGGCGCTGAAAAGGACGAGATCGGCGGGGCCGCCGACGGCGATACGGCCAAGGTCCGGGCGGCCGAGAATATCGGCGGGCGAAGTGGTGACGACGCGGGCAGCATCCGTCAGCGGATGATCGAGATGCAGGATGCGCACGGCCTCGCGAAACACTTCGACCGGGTCCATGTCGCCATAGGCATAGAAGGGATCGCGGGTATTGTCCGAGGATACCGCCGTTGCCACACCGGCTGCCGCCAGCTCATGAAAAAGCGTCACTCCGCGCCAGCGTGGCGTGCGGCCCGGACGCCTGTCCTGCAGATACATGTTGCACATCGGCAGGGAGACCACGGATATGCCGGCCCGGGCAACGAGATCGATGGTTGCCTTTGCGACGTCTTCGTCCTGTCGTGCGAGCGAGCAGCAATGTCCGACGGTGACGGCACCCTGGAACCCGTTGCGCAGCTTGGCCTCGGCGATGGTCTTCAGCGTCAGCACCTGTCGGTCCTCGGTCTCGTCGACATGCAGATCGATGTCGAAGCCGTTGTCCACGGCAGTGCGGAACAGAAGATCGAGGCGTTCCTCCAGATCCGGCATCAGATAGGTGACGCCGCCGAGGATCCCCTGGTTTTCCCGGATGACCGAGACGAGATCATCGAAAAACGGCGCTTCGAATATCTTGTCGAGCGGGAACAGCGCGACCGCCTGCAATGCGATCCGATCTTTCCACGCCTCCCGAAGTTCTGAGAAGACCTCGAAGGAAATGCGATGCTGGGGGGCGATGGAATCGAGATGGGTGCGGATCAGATGCGTGCCGTGCGCATACGCTGCGCGCAGCGAGAAATCCATCCGCGTCCTGACGTCGTCTGCCGTCCAGTTGGCCTCGCGATCGATGCCGACATTGTCGAGTGCACCCATGAACGTGCCATCCGGGTTGGGGCGACGCGGCCAGATGTGGCCCTTGTCGAGATGGGTGTGCATGTCCGCAAAACAGGGCCAGACCATGCCTTGGCGCAGATCAGCCTTCGGCAATTCCAACGGAGCCGTGCCCGCCGGCAAAATGGCATCGATCCTGCCATTGGCAATCACGATATCGACCGATGCCAGGCCTTCGACTGCGGGACCGGTGGGTGCCGTCACTGTGACTGCTGGAACCGTGGCATTGCTGAGCACGAAATGCTGAGCGTCTGGCAGGGATACGAATGGGTTCGACATCAGTTTTCCCTTTTCAGGCTGCTTTCGTGCCAGCGATGCAGGCTCAGCCAGGAGATCAAGGAGGTCAGCGCGAAGATCGTCACGCCCAGCAGCGACAAGAGGATCAGGGCCGCAAAGAGCCGCGGTATGTTCATCCGGTACTGGGCCTCGAGCAGGCGGAAGGCAAGGCCTGAACCGGCGCCAGCGGAGCCTGCCGCAAATTCCGCGACAACGGCCGCGATCAGTGCCAGGCCGCCACCGATGCGAAGGCCTGTCATGAAATAGGGTAGCGAGGCGGGAAGCTTCAGATAGAGCAGCGTCTGCCAGCGCGAGGCACCGTAGAGATCGAACAGGTTGAGCAGATTGTGATCGACGCTTTTCAGACCCTGTACCATGTTCGACAGGATCGGGAAGAAGGCGACAAGGAAGGCGCAGATCAAAAGCGCCACCTGGGTCGAGGGCGCATAGATCAGGATCAGCGGTGAGATTGCGACGATCGGGGTGACCTGGAGGATGACGGCGATGGGGTAGAAGGCAATCTCCACCCAGCGCGACTGCACCAGAAAAATTGCAAACCCGACGCCGCCGATGAGGGCGAGCAGAAGCGACAAGAGCGTGATCTTGGTGGTCACCCAGAGCGCCGGTGCCAGCGTATGCCAATCGGTGAACAGTGCTGTGGCAACCGCAATCGGGCTCGGCAGGATGTAGGGCGGAACGCCCGAAACGGTGACGCCGACATGCCAGATCAGCACCATGGTCGCCAGCACGAAAAACGGCACGAGGATGCGCAGCACGAGGTCGCGGTTCTTGTTGCGGACCGAGGAGGAGACAATCGTGGAGCTATCCGGCGCCTTGTCTTGCGCGCGCGTCAGTTCTTGTGCGCGCATCAGTGCTCTCCCGATCCGATGGCTTCGAGCAGCATGGTCGAGACCTTTTCGCAGGCCTGCCGATAGTCCTCCGAGGTTCGATAGAGTGCATCGCGCTCCAGGCTAGTATGCAGTGGAAAGTCGGCATGAACACGGCCCGGCCTTGCCTTCATCACCACGATGCGGTTGGAAAGATAGGCGGATTCGAACACCGAATGGGTGACGAAGATCACGGTGATGCCGGTTTGCTTCCACAGGCGCAGCACATCGTCGTTGAGCTTCTGGCGGGTGATCTCGTCAAGCGCGGCGAAAGGCTCGTCCATCAACAACAGCTTCGGCTTTGTCACAAGTGCACGGGCGATCGAGACACGCATCTTCATGCCGCCGGAAAGCTCGCGCGGATAGGCATCGGCGAAATCCGCAAGGCCGACGGTTGCCAGCGCTTCGAGGATCTGCGGGCGGGCAGCGGAGGCTGAGACGCCGCGCAGCTTCAGCGGCAGATGCACATTGCCGAAGACGGTCTGCCAGGGCATCAAAGTCGGCTCCTGAAAGACGAAGCTGATGTCGCCTTCCGGCAAGCCGCGGGCATTGATCCTCGAACTTGGCCAGTCGATCGTGCCCGACGAGGCGTCGCCGAGACCGGCTATGATGCGCAATGCCGTCGATTTGCCGCAACCCGACGGTCCCAGCAGGCTGACGAACTCTCCGCTTTCCACGACAAGCGACATGTCCGAGAGCGCCTGCGTACCGCTTGAAAAGCGTTTCGAGACCCTGTCCATGACAACCAGTGGCCGTTTGCGTCCCTCGGTGGACCGCTTCAGCCCGCGTGCTTCTTCCAAAATCATTGCTGTCCCGGCTGCTCGACAGTTTCTGTGTCCCGCCGCCGGCCCGGCGGCAGGACGATCGGTATGCTGTTACTTCTTCAGTGCCATGCCGACGCCCTTGCAGGCGAACTGCGCCGAAAATGCCTTCTTGTAATCGGTTTCGGCCTTGAAGAGCTTCATCGCAACGCCGTCCTCGAAGAATTTCTTGTAATGCTCTTCGGTGATGCAGCCGATGCCTTTTTCAAGCGCTGCGCCGGATTCCAGAATGCCATATTCCTTCATCTTGGCGATCGAATAGGCGATCTGGCCATCGGTCATTTCCGGATTGTCGGCCTTGATCAGGGCATTGGCCTTGGCATTGTCGCCGTAGAGGTAGTTGTACCAGCCTTCGATCGAGGCATCGACGAAACGCTGCACCAGGTCCGGTTTGGTTTCGACGAGCGATGCCTGCGTGGTGATCATCGTCGAATAGGGGGAATAGCCGCTGTCGGCCAAGAGGAAGACTTTCGGCGTCCAGCCCGCCTGCTTCTCGATCTCGTAAGGCTCAGACGTCAGGTAACCCTGCTGGGCGGATTGCTTGTCGGCAAGAAAGGGGGCCGGGCTGAAATTGTAGGGCTTGTACTGTTCGTCCTTGAAGCCTGGAAAGTTTGCTTTCATCCACTCGAAATAGGTGAGGTAGCCGTCCTTGCCCATGAAGATCGTCGGCAGCTTGGCCAGATCCTCGAATTTCTCAATGCCTTGATCCGGATGGGCGATCAGAACCTGAGGATCCTTCTGGAAGATGGCGGCGACATCGACGATCGGGATGCCCTGCTCGACCGCCGAAATTTCGCTCTGCGGGCTGCCCATGTAGAAATCGATCTTGCCGGAAATCAGCAATGCGCTGTTGGCCGCGTTCGGGCCGCCCTGCACGATCGTGACGTCGAGGCCGTATTTTTCATAGGTACCGTCGGCCACCGCCTGGTAAAACCCGCCATGCTCGGCCTGCGCCAGCCAGTTGGTCCCATAGCTCACCTTGTCGGCAGCCGTCGCCTGCGTGAAGGAAGCCGCCATGGCTCCGAGGCCGACGATGACGGGAAGTGCGGTCGATTTCAGTAGAGTGCGCATTCTGCGTCGTTCCCCTTTAATGCAACAGACCGTCGTCATTGACCGCCTGTTTTCTGCATTTGAGCGGTTGCGTTGCTGTTTGAAAAGCATCAAAATTCGTCCGCATTGATGCCTTTTAGGCATCCATGTCGGGGCGGCGCCGAAAGCGCTGCATCGCGACGCGAACGGTGGAAGAAAAGACGAATGCTGCATTCCCGAAAGCTGCAATACATTAACGAAATTGCCCGTTGCGGCTCCATTCGCAAGGCTGCCGCCCGGCTGAATGTCGCGTCGTCGGCGATCAACCGGCAGATCCTCGCGCTGGAGGCGGAAATCGGTGTGCCGATCTTCGAGCGTCTGCCGCGCGGCCTGCGGCTGACGGCAGCCGGCGAACTGTGCATCGAGCACATTCGTGACGTGCTGAAAAACTACGAGCGGCTGGAATCGCGCATTCGCGGATTGAAGATGCCGCAGGCCGGCAAGGTTTCGATCGTCACGACTGTCGGCCTTGCTGCCGGTCCGTTGCCCGATATCATCGCCCGCTTCATCGGGCAGCATCCGAGGGTGCGTGTCCAGTTGCGCAATGACGGCGGTTCGACGACGCTCAACCCCGTGTTGACAGGCGAGGCCGATATCGGTCTTGGTTTCAATATCCAGGCGACGCCGGGCATCCGCACGCTCGCCAATTTCGATGTGCCAATCGGTGTCGTTCTGCCGCCAGGCCACAGGCTGGCCGGTCCCGGCGGCCCGATCAGTCTTGCCGATGTCGTACAGGAACGGCTGGTTCTGGCGCAGACCGGCACCAGCCTTCGCGATGTCATCAATCTGGCGCTGGCACCGCTGCCGGTCTCGGTTGAACCCGTGGTGGAAACCAATGCTTCGGAAATGCTGAAGCAACTGGTGAAGGCCGGAACCGGCCTGACGCTGCTCAATCCGCTGGACGTGATCGTCGAATGTCGGCGTGGCGAGCTGGTGTTTCGCCCGATCGCCGAGACCCATTCCCGCCAGCCGATGAAACTGTTTGCCCGGGCACGGGCGCCGTTAGATGCGGCCACCAGTCTGTTCGTCGAATATCTGATGACCGAATTGATGGCATTGATGCAGGAATTGCAGGCCAACGGGTCCATTCTGGCCGCAGACAAATGAGGCCGGACGCGTCTACTTCGAATAGAGATTGGCAAGAGGGTAGTTCGTCAGGTCCTCCAGCAGGTCGATAAAGCCCTTGGCCTGATGCCGGGCGATCAGCGCACCCTTTTCCGCCGTGCCGAGCGAGGCGTCACCCACGACGCCGTTCGGGTTGAGATCATGGGCGATCCAGGCCAGTGAATGCGGCGGCAGTGGCTGCAGGTAACGCGTGTTGTCCTTCATCCACTCGGCTTTGGAGGCGAAATTCTCGGCTCTGTCCATGCGCACCAGATCGGGACGGAAATGCAGCATCATCGAGGTTTCCATCTCGCCGCCATGGATGCCGAACCTCTGCTCATGTTCGCTGATCAGGCCTGCCGGGCTGCCGAACCGCGACCACTGGGTGGCGACGACTGCCATGGAATAGCGCACGCGCAACTCACGTGCGACGATGTTCATCACATCAAGATTGCCGCCATGCGAGTTGACGATCACCATCTTGCGCACCCCGGCTTCCGCCACCTTTCCGCCGATGGCGGTCCATGCGGGAATGAGGATCTCGGCTCCGAGCGAAAGCGTGCCGGGACCGTGGATGTGTTCGTTGGCCTTGCCGATCTCTTGTGTCGGGAGAACGAGCACATCCAGTGTCTGCGGCAATTGGGAGCGCAACTCGGCCAGCATGCCATTGGCGATGGTGACGTCGGTGGAGATCGGCAGATGCGGGCCGTGCTGCTCCGTGGAGGCGATTGGCAGGATGGCGATGGTCCGGTCGACCGGGAGATGCGCGAAATCGCCCGTATTCAGTTCGTTCCAGAAGAATGGTTTTCCCATGTCCGCGTCCGCCTTGCCTTGTGATCCATTCGAGGAATACGGGAAGAGGGCGGGCAACGAAAAGCATCAATTTGCGCCCGGCATGATGCTTTTTTGCGCACGCAGTCTTGGCTGCGGAAGCGGATCGATGCCCGGAGCACCGTTCCGGGATGCCGCCGCGAGCGCACGCCTAAGGACGGGTTCCGTGCTGTGATTGTGGCGCGATCACCGATTTTGCCCGGATGCTGGCCGCCTTTCGATAGGCGCGGGGCGTCAGGCCCGTCTCCATGCGGAAATACCGATTGAAATTCGAAAGATTGTTGAAGCCAGCCTCGAAGCAGATGTCGGTGATCGGCATCTCGCTTTCCGACAGGAGTGTGCGAGCCCGCCAGACGCGGACCGATCGGCTGTAGTCGGAGAAGTTCATGCCTGTGAGCCTGCGGAATGCCCGTGAGAAAGCGGATGCGCCCAGGCCGACCTGTTCGGCGACCTCGTGCATCTGGGCGCCAGGGTTCGACTGCATGATCTGGATCGCCTGGTCGATCCGGCGATGGCGTCTGTCCGACAGTTGATTGTAGACCGATATGAAGTGCTCGCTGGCCAGAAGGCGCTTTTGCGGAGCGGCCTCGATCGCATTGAGGATCTCGAGGAACAGGCCCAAACCGTTGCCGTTCTTCGCGGCATGCAGTTCCAGAATCCTGACGCCGATCTCATGTGCCTGTGCGCCGATGATCTCGATGCCGCGTTCCGCCATCGGCTTGAGGCGGTGCAATACCTCGAACTCGGGGCAGATCGCGCGCACGCTCATCAATGCGTCGGCATCGAACTGCAGGACGACGTCGCGTCCGGGCAAGGGTGGTGCGCCGGGGGTGATCCAGTTATGCGGCAGATTGGTACCCGCCAGCACGAGATGGCCGGGTTTGAACGGGCCGATGTAATCGCCGACGTAAGCAAAGCCGTTGGCATCGGGGATGAAGTGGATCTCCCACTCCGGATGATAGTTCCAGATACAGATCGGGTTCGGGTAATCGTCGCGGCGGATCAGGTAGGAAGTGCCGCCCGGTAGCACGATCTGCTCGCGTGTCGCCGTGAAGGTTTCCGAAACCGTGAGCGGAAAATCTGATGCAATTCGCATTGATTGACTCGTGTTGCAGTGCAAAAATGTCAATATAGTATCAATTATCCGGCAAAGGTAAACTAGTTCGGATCCCTCTCTTGCGCAAAATAGCCCCCGTAGATGGCAAGGGAGTTTGCCATCCGAGGGAGGAAATCATGACATTCAACAGCCTCCGCGCCGGCTGCGCGGTGATCGCCATTCTTGCGGCTTCCAATGCATTCGCCGCTGCTCAATGCAGTGAAGACGTGCGCATTCTTGCACAGCCGCGTGACGGACTGACGCTTCTCGAGGACTATGTCGACGAGTTTGAGAAACTCTCCGGCGCCGGTTTCGAGATCAGCTATCTCAACGAAAACGACCGCCGCGCCAAGTCTCAGGCCGACGCGTCGACCGTCGGAAGCTTCGACGTCTATTATGTCGACGAAGCCAATCTGGCCCTCTTCGCATCCTCGGGCTGGATCGTGCCGCTCGAGGGTTATTATCCGGCCGAATACGACTACAGCGACTTTGACGCCGGCATGCGGGCTGCCGCCACCTATGACGGCAAGCAGTGGTTTGCGCCGGTCCAGGGCGGTGGCGACCTGATGGTCTATCGCACGGACCTGCTGGAAAAGGCGGGCATTGCACCGCCAAAGACCTGGGACGAATATTTTGCCGCCGTGCAGAAGCTGCATGATCCGGACAATGGCGTCTACGGGACAGCACTTCGCGGCCAGCGTGGCTCGGGCGCCAATGTCTGGCGCTGGATGCCGTTCTTCAAGGCCAATGGTGGTGAATGGTTCAAGGACGGCAAGCCGGCCTTCAATTCCGAAGCCGCGGTGAAGGCGACCCAGACCTATCTCGACCTGTTCAAGTATTCGGCTCCGGGCACGCAGACCGGTTCCTGGGACGAGTCGACCGGTGCTTTCCGGGCAGGAAAGGTCGCGATCATCATTGAATCCGCACCGCTCGGCGGCATGTCTGTTGACAAGGCGCAGAGCCAGGTGGCCGACAAGGTGGCCTTCTCCGTGCCGCCGTCGCCGCTGCCGGGTGGCGGTTACGCCCATGGCTTTGCCATCGCGTCGAAGGCCAATGCAACCGAGGAGGAGAAGGCCTGCGCCGGCCTGTTCGTCGCCTGGGCGACGTCCAAGGAGCAGGAAGCGCGTCGCCTTGCCGCCGGCCAGCCGGGTGAACTGACCCGCACCAGCACCTACCAGAGCCCGGAATATGCCGCGACCTTCGGCCAGAATCTGGCCGATGCCATGGCTGCCACCGGCGCGAAGACGCAAGTCACCTTCTGGCAGGATCCGCGCTGGCAGGAACTGGGCAACCAGTGGGGCATCATGCTGGAAGAGCTGATCACCGGCAGCCGCACCGACATCAAGGCGACGCTTGCCGAACTCGAGACCTTCGCCGCCAAACTCTGACGTCTCCCAAGCCGTCAACTGGGCGCGTCGCATGACGCGCCCCTTTTTCCCATCCGAGGATTTGCCATGCGCCGCGGCCGTTCGCTGCCTTACGTCTTTCTTGGCCCCACTTTGGGCATCCTGGTCGTGTTGGCACTCGTGCCGACGATCTACGCGATCAACATTTCCCTGCAGAACCGCACGCTGGCGCAGCCGCAGGCGGACTATGTCTGGTTCGCCAATTATCTGGCGCTGCTCTCCGATGCCCGCTTTCTGAATGCACTGTGGGTGTCGTTCAAGTGGGAGATCCTCAGCGTCACAGCGACCATGGTCACGGGACTTGCCCTCGGCATCGCGATGTTCGAGGCCGCCAGCTCGCGAATGCGCAACATTCTCTGCGTGCTGTTCATCATCCCTGTCCTTTTGCCCCGTGTCTGTGCCGCCTTCGTGTGGAAGTTTGCCTTTCACCCGCTCTATGGCGCACTGACCTGGCCTGTCAGGGAACTTACCGGCATCACACCCGACATCCTGTCGACGCCGCTCGGTGCGCTGCTCGCGGTCGCCTTTGTCGATGTCTGGCAATGGGGCCTGTTCTTTGCGGTCATCATCCTGAAACTTTTGGAATCGCTGCCGCCGCAACCGCTTGAAGCCGCCCGGATCGACCGTGCGACCCGGTTCGAGATCCACCGCTTCATCACGCTGCCGATGCTGAAGGCGCCGCTGATCAGCCTGCTGCTGGTCAAGGCGATCGAAAGCCTGCGTTCCTTCGACCTCGTCTATGTCATGACCCGCGGCGGTCCCGGCATCTCCACCGAAACGCTCGATATGTATGCCTATTCGCAAGGCTTCATCGAGTCCGGCAAGATTTCCTACGCCTCGTCCATGGCGGTCATCATGATGGTGCTGACCATCGTCACCTTCACCTTTACCTGGAAGAGGCTGAACCGATGAAGCTCTCGACCCTGCTGCTCAGACTGCTCCTGATCCTTGCGGCAGCGCTTGTGGTCCTGCCGTTGCTCTGGACCCTGCTCAACGCGTTCAAGACCAATGCCGACCTTCTGGTCTCGACGCCGAAGCTGGGCTTCCAGCCGGTCTGGGACAATATGAGCTACGTGCTCAATCGCCGATCGGTGGCCCGCGCCCTGACCAATTCGCTGATCATCTGCTCGAGCGCCGTCATGCTCGGCGCCTTGCTCGGCGTGCCCGCGGCCTATGTCATCGCCCGCTTCAAGAACCGCCTGACGGCCGAGGCACAGTTTTTCGTCCTATCGCTGCGCTTCCTGCCGCCGGTGGCCATTGCCATTCCGATGCTGGTCATCTGGCTCGGCCTCGATCTCTACGACACGCGGTTTTCGCTGATCGTCACCTATCTGATCGTCACGGCCTCGATCACCATCTGGCTTTCGGTGCCCGCCTTCGAGCGCGTCAGCCTGCATGTCGAGGAAGCAGCCCGCGTCGACGGCCTCGGACCCTACGCGACCTTCTTCCGCATCGCGCTACCGATCGCCCGTTTCCAGGTCTTCGGCGCCATCGCCTTCTCCTTCGTGCTGGTCTGGAACGAATTCCTGCTCGCCATGATGCTCACCACGTCCCAGGCGAAAACCCTGCCGATCATCGCTTCAGAGATGTCGCAGCTCGGCATGAACGTGCCGTGGGGCATCCTCAACGCCGCCGTTGTCCTGTTGTCACTGCCGCCGCTGATCCTGCTCGGGGTCATGGCCGGCGGACTCAATGCCGCATTTTCCAAGAAAACTGATCAAGGTTGACCTTTATGAAAGCTCTTGTCCTCGAACGCGTCGGCGAACTCTCCCTGCGCGACATCGATCTCCCCCAGGCCATGGGTCCCGACGACGTTCGTATTCGCCTGCACACAGTCGGCGTCTGCGGCAGCGACGTACATTACTACACGCATGGACATATTGGCGATTTCGTCGTCAACGAGCCCATGGTACTGGGCCATGAAGCGGCGGGCACAGTGACGGAGGTCGGCACCAATGTCAGGCATCTGAAAGCGGGTGACCGGGTCTGCATGGAGCCGGGCATCCCCGATCCCCTGTCGCGTGCCTCGCGCCTCGGCCTCTACAATGTCGATCCCGCTGTGAGGTTCTGGGCAACGCCCCCTGTGCATGGCGTGCTCTGCCCGGAGACGGTTCATCCCGCCGGTTTCACCTACAAGCTGCCGGACAATGTTTCCTTTGCCGAAGGAGCGATGGTCGAGCCATTTGCGGTCGGCATGCAGGCGGCCACACGCGCCCGCATCACGCCCGGCGACACAGCGGTCGTCACCGGCTGCGGCACGATCGGCATCATGGTGGCGCTGGCCGCCTTGGCAGGTGGTTGCTCGCGGGTGCTGATCTCGGATCTGTCGGAGACGAAACTCAAGCTGGCCGAAACCTATGACGGGATCACCGGCATCAATCTGCGCGAACGCAACCTTGCCGAAGCGGTCGATGAAGCGACGGAAGGCTGGGGTGCGGACATCGTCTTTGAATGCTCGGGGGCTGCGGCTGCCGTTCGCGACCTTTTCAAGGTCGTGCGGCCGGGCGGAACAGTGGTTGTCGTCGGACTGCCACCGGGACCGGTGCCGGTGGATCTCGCTGCCGCCTGTTTCCGCGAGTGCCGTATCGAGACCGTGTTCCGCTACGCCAATGTCTTTGATCGGGCGCTGGCCCTGATTGCAGCCGGCAAGGTGGACCTCAAGCCGCTGGTGTCAGGGACCTATGTTTTCGACCAATCGATTGCCGCCTTTGAGCGGGCAGCCGAAGGGCGACCGGAGGACGTCAAGCTGCAGATCATTCTGGATGGGGAGGGCAACTGATGGCGACCGTCGAATGCCGCGGCATACGCAAAACCTATGGCGCACTCGAAGTCATGCGTGACTTCGACCTCAAGGTCGACGATCACGAGTTCGTCGTCTTTCTCGGCCCCTCCGGCTGCGGCAAGTCGACCATGCTCCGCATGATCGCGGGCCTTGAGGAGATTTCGGGCGGAGACCTTGTGATCGGCGGTCAGAGGATGAACGATCGCGATCCCGGCGACCGCGGCATTGCCATGGTCTTCCAGAACTACGCGCTTTATCCGCATATGAGCGTGCGCGAGAACATCACGTTCGGGCTGGAACGCGCAGGCATCGGCAAGGCCGCAATCGAAGAGCGGCTGGCGCCCGTCGTCGATGCGCTCGGTCTCGGCATCTATCTCGCCCGCAAGCCGACCGAGCTGTCTGGCGGCCAGCAGCAGCGGGTGGCGATCGCACGCGCGATGATCAAGACGCCGGAGGTTTTCCTGTTCGACGAGCCGCTATCCAATCTCGACGCCAAGCTGCGTGGTAGCCTGCGTGTTGAGATCGCCCGCCTGCATCGCGATCTGAAGACGACGAGCGTCTATGTCACGCATGACCAGCTCGAGGCGATGACTCTCGCCGACCGGATCGTCCTGATGAAAGACGGCCGCATCGAGCAGATGGGTACGCCCGAAGAAATCTATCAGGCGCCGGCGACCGTCTTTGCCGCAGGTTTCATCGGTACGCCGAACATGAACTTCCTGCCGCTGGAGATGGCCGACGGTGTTCTGAGCGACGATCTCGTCCGTTTCCAGGCGCCGTCCGGCATCCGTGCGGGCGCGGTCACGGTCGGTATCCGCCCTGGTGCTTTCCGTGTCAGTGACCAGGCGCAGGCGTTTCGCGGTACCGTCGAACGAAACGAGTTTCACGGCGAGACGCGGTTGGTCAGCCTGCGCAACGATAGGCATGAAATCAATATCGCGGTGCCGGCGTCCAGCGTGTTGAGGCTGGGCGAGGTTGTCGGAGTGGACGTCGAAGCGCGGGATCTGCACGTATTTGATCCGGCAACCGGCAAGCGCTTGAATTGAAGTCGGAGTGCGCTCGCGGGGGGATCGATCCCCGGCTGTGCCTGCCCTACCTCTCGGAAATGAGACGGCTCCGTACCGGCTCATTCGATGAGATCTCTGGTGAAGCCGCGTTCAATGTTGACATGTTGCCGACATTGAACGCGGGAACGCTAAACGCCAGCGTGGTTCAACCATACTGCGATCCCTCCGGTCATAAGAGGCCACAGCCGCCGGGTCAGTAACAATTGGCAATTAATCGCGCGCGCTATCCGCCGCGCATTTCCGCGGCTGCGCCGAGCGATACGACGATCATTTGCCGTTGCGAGGAGGTCAACGCGGGCACGCTTCGGTCGACCGTCAAGGATGCTCCGTCGGTCTCTCCCAGGCCAAGGCCTTTACACTGTGTGGCATGGGCGCCTGTCAGGGACGGGTTTGCGGGCTGATTGTCTCTCAGCTGATCGCAAGCGAAACCGATCGGCCGATCGATACGGAAGATAAGACGTTGATGATTGGCGGCAGCTGGGAAGACGTCGGATCCGATCTCGGCACCACATTTGATGTCACACGCCTGAGTGCCAATGACGCCCTGCGTTTCTTCCCCTGCTTGAAGAAGGTTCGCATTATCTGCAGTTGGTCAGCACCACGGATGATAACGCCCTCTCTTTCCATCTTGCGCCAGATGACCTGATATTTATTTCAGTGAAAAGAATATCTTGCAGGTCTCTTGACGACTGATTGAGTCACCCTTAGGAATAGATGTGCAATAAATGCCAAGATTGGAAATTTATTGCGTTCTGGTTTGACCATTCCTGGGAGGGGAAGATGTTGAAATACCTGAAGAGGGCCTTGGGCCTTGGCGTGGCTGCATTCGTCGTCGGCGCGGCTGTTTCGCCAGCCAGCGCCAACGGAAAATTTGCCTGTGAGCCCGGCGAAACCTATGTGATGAATGTCATGGTGTCGGCGCATCCCTATTGGGTGCCGGTGTTTGAGGGTTTCAAGCAGGCGGCCGAGTCGCTGGGCTGCGAAGCGGTTTTCTCCGGAACGCCGGACTATGATATCACCAAGCAGATCGCATCCTTCGAGCAGGAT